>JADFKX010000236.1 GCA_022564695.1 Chloroflexota bacterium
GACGGCCTGGCGGTCAGCGGCGGCAATATCTACCTCTCCACCAGCGGTAACTTCAGCACTAGCGGCCTCTCCGGGGCCGACGAGGATGTCTTCGTGTGCAACACACCTGACATCGGCACGAACACGTTGTGCTCCTCCTTCACGCTTCTCTTCGACGGCAGCGCCTACGGCCTGGGCGACAACGATATCTTCGCCTTCGATCTGCCGTAGCCCCCCGTCAACAACCCAAAAACGAATAATCCGCTTGCTTAAATCGCCGCCGCCTACGTATACTAATTAGCGAAAGGTAGCCTATGGCCTACAAGATCATCGATACCTGCATCGGCTGCACCGCCTGCACCAAACGCTGCCCCACCGAAGCCATCACCGGCGACCGCAACAGCATCCACATCATCGACCCTGAGCTCTGCATCGACTGCGGCGCCTGCGGCGTCGTCTGCCCCGTAGAGTGCATCCTCGACGAAACCGGCGAGGTCCTCAAAGAGTTCCCCCGCCGCGAGTGGCCCAAGGCGATCGTCATCGAGGACAACTGCATCGGCTCCGGCTGCGAGCTCTGCATCCACATCTGCCCCTTCGACGCCCTGGTGCTGGACACCTCAGGCGAGCAGGTAGGCGATTTCTTCGGCGTCGCCAAGGTGATCGAGAAGCGCTGCACCGGCTGCCGCCTCTGCGAGGACGCCTGTGGCTGGAGCGCCATCTACATCGACCCGCCGCGCGAGACGCTCCAGAAGAAGCTCTTTCAGTCTGTAGAGCTGATTGAGACCTCGGACACCGCCGCCCGCTAGCGGCCCATTAAGCCATCACCTGTCCGTTTGCTATACTCCTAGCGTGGCCGCACGCGGAGGGATCGCATAGTGGCCGAGTGCGCCCGCCTGCTAAGCGGGTAGGGGGTGAAAGCTCCCTCGTGGGTTCGAATCCCACTCCCTCCGCCAGTCTTCGCCCTGAGCGAGGTGCCCATTGATCCACGTTGTTGGAGTAGACGGTTGCCGCAGCGGCTGGTGCGCCGTCTCAATTCGGGACGAAGAGAACGGCCTGACTGTCTCGCCTCCCGTCATCAATCCGTCGTTTCGAGACGTGGTCGCTTCCAAGGCCAAAGTGATCTGTATAGACATCCCCATCGGCCTCCTTGATGGCCCCGGCCGACGGTCGTGCGATGCGGAGGCGAGAAACCAGCTCGGCAGGCGAGCGTCGGTCGTCTTTACCCCGCCCTGTCGGGCGGCCCTGTCTATTGAAGACTACTGGGAAGCGAGCGCAGCGAACTTCCGAGTCACAGGCCGGATGCTCAGCAAACAGGCCGACGGGATCAGGCGGAAGATACGTGAAGTCGACTCTGGAATGACCCCGGATCGCCAGGCCCTAGTCCACGAAGTCCACCCTGAGCTCTGCTTCTGGGCCCTCAACGATCACGAGCCGGCCCTCTCCAACAAGAAGAGGCTCGCTGGCCGCCACGAGCGCTGGCAAAGCCTTCGCACAGTCTTGCCATTTCAACCGGAGCCCCCGCGCCCTCGCGACCTCCCTCATGCCTGCGCCGTGGACGACTACATCGACGCCCTTGTCGCCGCATGGACAGCCGTTTGCATCAGCCGCGGCTCCGCCCAGCGCATACCGTCGCAGCCGGAAATGGACGAAAAGGGGCTGCGCATGGAGATGTGGTTCCCAGCCGTCTAGCTGCCAAATAAACCGCCTCCAAAAAGGGGAGCCCGAGGGGCTCTGCCCCTCGGTATCAAAGGCTACGGGCGAGCGGGGCGCAATTACGGCGCGCTATCAGGTTAGTGGAGCCGCCGTCACCCTATATCGAACAGGTCCAGGAACGCGTTACCCACTATCACCAGGATAATCACCCTCGTCGTCTTCCCGATAGCCACCGCCAGGAGAAACCGCCAGAAGTTCATCCGCACTGCCCCCGCCGTGACCCCTGCGAACTCGAACAGCGGATTAGGTATCGCTGAGAGCACCAGCAGCGTCATGAAACCGTAGCGCGCCATCAGCCAGTCCACCCAGCCCGCCGCCCTGCGCAGCCACCGCCCTAGCCGGCCCTTCAGCGGCATCTCCCGCTCCTCCGCCGCCCCCCGGCCCAGCGCTCCCGCCAGGTACGCAGTG
>JADFKX010000086.1 GCA_022564695.1 Chloroflexota bacterium
CCGGCGCGGGCGGCGGGGAGGCAGGCCGCCCGCCTGGAGGTGCCCTGCGCCATCGATGTGTCCGACGGTTTGCTGCAGGACCTGCGCCACATCTGCGACCTGTGCGAGCTGGGGGCGGTGGTGCGGGCCGACGCGGTGCCGTTGAGCCAGCAACTGCGCAGCGCCTTCACCGCTGAAGAGGCGCTGGCGCTCGCCTGGGGCGGCGGCGAGGATTACCAGCTCGTATTCATCGCGCCGCAGGAGACGATGCGCCTCCTGCGGGCGTCAGCGCAGGTGAGAATCACCGTCATCGGCGAGATGGACGAGCAGCCGGAGCAGCGGCCCCGCCTCGTGGATGCCACGGGCGTGGAGATCAAGCTGCCCGAAGCGGGCTGGGACCACCTTCGGGCGTGAGTAAGCCTGCTCTGGGCAAGGCCGGGGGGACGGCTCGCTTCGACAGCCGCGGACCCGGCGAGACGCGCCGGGTGGGCGCGCGGTTAGGGCGGCTGCTGCGGCCGGGTGATACCGTGCTGCTCTCCGGTGACCTGGGTGCGGGGAAGACCGTGTTCGTGCAGGGGATCGCCCGCGGCATGGGGTTCAAGGGGTCGGTGTCGTCGAAGTCGTTCGTGCTGATGGGCGAGTACCAGGGGCGTGAGTTCAAGCTGTACCAGGCTGATCTCTACCGGCTGGAGGCGCCGGAGCAGGCCGAGGAGCTGGCGATGGAGGAGTACTGCGAGGACGGAGTGCTGGTGGTGGAGTGGCCGGAGCGCGCCCCGCAGGTATTTGCGCCGGATAGCCTTCGCGTACGGTTTGAGGTGAGCGGGGAGCGCACTCGCGGCCTGATCCTGGAGGCGGGGGGCCCTCGCAGCGGCGAGCTGCTGGCAGGACTGAGGCGCTGACGTGGAGCTCTCCATCGACACCGCCTCCGAGACCGCCTCCGTGGCGCTGTCGCGCGAGGGCGTTCTGGAGGCGGAGGTCACCTGGCGCTGCCGTCGCAAGCACACGGTGGAGCTGCTGCCAACCATCGAGCGGCTGCTGTCCCAGGCGGGGGCGACGAAGCGGGAGCTGACCGCCGTGTTCGCCTGCATAGGGCCGGGGATGTACACGGGGTTGAGGGTGGGCGTGAGCACCGCCCAGGGGCTGGCTTACGCCCTCAAGCTGCCGGTGGTCGGGATTGGGCGGCTGGAGCTGGACGCCTATCAGCACGCCGCCTTCCCGGGCCGGATCGTGGCGGTGCACCGCGCCGGGCGGGGTGAGCTGGCCTGGGCCGCCTACCGGTCGCGCCCGTGGCGGCAGGTCACGGCTCCCCGTCTGGACTGGCCCGCTGATCTGGTAGCCGCCAGAGGCGGGCGGGGCAGGTCGCTGTTCTGCGGCGAGGTGGACGATGAGCTGGCGGCGGCGATAGCGGAAGCTCTGGGCGACAGGGCGGTCATCGCGGCTGAGGCTGCCTCGGTCAGGCGGGCCGCTTCGTTGGCGGAGCTGGGGTATCGGCGTCTGGCTGACGGTGAGGGACAGGGCCCGGAGGCGTTGCGGGTGATCTACCTGCGCCCGGCGGTGATCGTCCCTCCAAAACGGTAGCCCGTAACGGCGCCGGTGCTACAATAGGGCGCAACGTGGAACGCACACTCGTCCTCATGAAGCCGGACGCGATGCAGCGCGGCCTCGCCGGCGAGATCCTGTCGCGGCTGGAGCGTCGCGGCCTTCGTATCGCTGCCCTGCGCCTGTTCCAGATGGACGAAGCGATGGCCCGCCGCCACTACGGGGAGCACGAGGGCAAGCCGTTCTACGAGGGGCTCATCTCCTACATTACCGCCTGTCCGATTATCGCTGTTGTGTTGGAAGGTACCGACGCGGTGGAGGTCGGCCGCAGGACGATAGGGGCCACCAATCCGGCTGACGCCGAGCCCGGCACTGTCCGTGGCGACCTGGCGCTGGAGACCGGCCGAAACCTGATTCACGGCTCGGACTCCCCGGAGTCCGCGAAGCGGGAGATCGCTCTCTTCTTCCGCGATGACGAGCTGCATTCCTACGCTCGGGACGTTGATCGGTGGCTGTTCGAAGGTTCGGACTGAGGGCGGGCTGAGCGGACGCTACTGTACCCGCAGCAGCGGCGTCGCGTCGTGCCACAGCGACTCCAGGTCGTAGTAGCTGCGCTCCTCCTGGCCGAACAGGTGCACGATGACGTCTCCGTAGTCCAGGAGCACCCAGCCGGAAGCGGCTTCGCCCTCGCGGCCCATCGGCTCTAGGCCGTCCGGTGACAGCTCTTCGTCCACGGACTCCAGCATAGCTTTAAGCTGGCGCACGGATTGGGCGCTGGCGAGGACAAAATAATCGGCGAAGGACGCCACCTTGCTGATGTCCAACAGCAGAACGTCCTCCGCCTGCTTATCCGCCAGGATGTCTACGATTCTGCGAGCCAGCGCGCCTGATTCCAGGTGTCTCTCCTCACCCGCCCTTTTAGCTGTGGGAAAAGTATTATAACATGTCAGCGGTATGTCTAACTCTCGTGTGGTTGTGGCCATGTCCGGGGGCGTTGACTCTTCTGTGGCCGCCGCTCTGCTTCAGGATCAGGGATACGAGGTGGTGGGCGTCACGATGCGTCTGTGGACGCAGGAGGACCCCGAGGCTTCTCGCCATCACCGCCGCTGCTGCTCCGTGGAGGACACGGAGGACGCCCGCGCCGCCTGCGACCGGCTGGGTATCCGTCACTACGTCCTCAACTTCGAGCGCGAGTTCGCCAGCAGCGTGGTGGACCAGTTCGTGCAGGAGTACGCGCGCGGACGCACGCCCAACCCCTGCCTGTCCTGCAACGATCACGTGAAATTTCGGCCGTTGCTGAAGCACGCCCTGGCTCTGGGCGCCGAATATCTGGCGACAGGCCACTACGTGTGCCTGCGGCGGAACGGTAACGGCTACGAGATGTGGAAGGCCGCCGACCCGGAGAAGGACCAGTCCTACTTCCTCTATACCCTTGGCCAGAGTGAGCTTTCCCGAACTCTGTTCCCGGTTGGCGAGTTCCCGAAGGACGAGATCCGCGCTATTGCGCGCCGCTACCGATTGCCCAACGCCGATAAGCCGGACTCCGCCGACATATGTTTCATCCCCTCTGGTGACTATCGGTCGTTCGTCGCGGAACGGGTGGCGAGCCAGCGGGGGGAGATCGTGGACGGGGCAGGGAACAGGATGGGCGAGCACGCAGGGATTATCAACTACACGGTGGGCCAGCGACGTGGTTTGCCTTCGACCAGCCGGGGGGAGCCGCTGTTTGTCCTGGCTGTTGACGCTGAGGCGAACGAGGTGACGGTAGGGCCGAAGGAGGAGCTGTTTGCGTACGGTCTCATCGCCGACAAGCTCTCGTTCGTGTCCGGCGAGACGCCGGAGCAGCCGTTCCAGGCGCAGGCGCGCATACGCTATCGGAGCGAGCCCGCGCCCGTGACGGTCAGGGTGCGGGGTGGCGAGGCCGAGGTCCGCTTCGAGAGGCCGCAGCGCGCGGTGACGCCGGGCCAGGCTGTGGTCTTCTACGATGGGGAGAGGGTGATCGGTGGCGGTACGATAGTCCGCAAGGTGGCCGGATAGCCTTCGCATGCTATAATGGGCCGCGTCCTCGCTACAGGCGGGGCCGCTCAACGCCCCCACAGGAGGTAGCTCCGCATGGAAATCGGCTGGGTAAACACCCCCCAGGACTGGCGTGACGTCTTCATCATGGCCTTTATGGTGGCCGGGACCCTCCTGTTCCTCGTGGGCATCCTGTTCACCATCGTTGTCGGCGGGATGGCCTTCGCCACCGTGCGCAAGGTGAGGAGGGTCATCGGCGATAACGTTCAGCCCACGTTGGAGAACGTGCGCGAGACGACGGAGAACGTGCGCGGCACCGTGGCATTCATCTCCGACCATGCGGTGACGCCGGTGGTGCGTACGTACGGGATCTTCGCCGGGGCCAGACGGTTTGTGGTGGTGGTCAGCCGGTTCACCCGCCGCTCCGGCGACTAACGGAGGTCATCAATGCGATTCATCATCGGCCTGCTGCTCGGCCTGGGCATCGGCTTCTCGGCGGCGGTGCTGTTTGCGCCGGAGAGGGGTCGCCTGCGAGAGGATGCTCCGTCCGACGAGGAAACGCCCAGCGAGGGGCTCGGCGAGAACCATGACAGCATGGCCGGGCTGCGCCGTGCCATGAAGGGGCTGCAGGAGCAGGTGCAGGAGGCGTGGGATGAGGCGCGGCAGGCCGCCCAGGAGGCGGAGAAGGAGCTGCGTCAGCGCTACGAGCGCACGGTGTCCAAGCCCGAGCGGTAAGGCCCGGCTAGGGTAGGAATCCCAGGTAGGTTGTGAAGTCAGACCGCCCCCTCTGCTAAACTGAATTCGGAGGGGTGCCGGAGTGGTTGAACGGGACGGTCTCGAAAACCGTTGTACCGCTATCGCGGTACCGTGGGTTCGAATCCCACCCCCTCCGCCAGCCTTCGCCGGCTAGTGTTCCGACAGAGCTTTCGCGCTCCGCGCGGAGGGGTGCCAGAGTGGACGATTGGGCACGCCTGGAAAGCGTGTGTACCTTTACGGGTACCGTGGGTTCGAATCCCACCCCCTCCGCCAGGCCTCACTTCTTAGGTCCATGCGTTTGGACGGTGGCGGCGTCTTCCCTGCACCAGACGGTATCTCCCCGCTTGCCCACACCTACGGTTCCACCTTATAACCTGGTACCGTGGGTTCGGGCGGACGCCCGCCCGTCTGGGCGAATCCCACCCCATCCGCCAGGCCTTATTCTAAAGTCCACGCGTTTGAACGGTAACGCCGTCTTCCCTACCCCAGGCTGTATCTTCCCGCTCGTCCACCCCTTAGTTATCGGAGGCTAGAGCAGCCGCCGCTGCGCGTCCGTGTCCCGTGTTGCCTGTTCCGGCGCTCTCGCGCAATGCCTAGCGGCAGGCAGGCCCAGGCGGTCCACCAGCGACTTGGTCTGTGGTGGGTACTAGCCATTATCGACGAGGGTTTTGTCGGCCCAAGAGTAGGCGCCGGCGAGGATGCGGGCGGTGATGCCTCGATTATCGCGCGGGGGCGTGTCATAATCGGCCCTGTCATGCGACGCACCCTGGAGGTTACGGAGGCGCATCGCTTGCTGAACGGCGGGCCGGTGGCGCTGGTCACGACCCGCTGGCGCAAGCAGACGGACGTGATGCCCGCCATCTGGACTACGCCCCTGGCCCACAAGCCGCCCCTGATAGGCGTGGTGGCGCACCCCTCGCGGCACACGCACGAGATGATCCGCTTCTCGGAGCAGTTCGCCCTCAACTTCCCCGCCCGCGATCTGATGAACCACGCGCAGTACTTCGGCGTGGTCTCCGGGCGCGAGGTGGAGAAGCTGGACCTCTCCAAGCTGCCGACGTTCAGGGCGTCGAAGGTGGACGCGCCGCTCATCGAAGGCTGCATCGCCCACATCGAGTGCGGGTTGGAGGACGCGCTGCGTCTGGGCGACCATACGCTGTTCGTGGGCCGGGTGTTGGCGGTGCAGGCGGAGAGCGATTCCTTCGACGAGACGTGGCTGGTGGGCGAGCCGGAATACCGGCCGCTGCACTACCTTGGCTTGGATCGCTATGCCGTTCTAGGGGAGCGTCTCCAGGCGGAGTTGCGCACCACCGAAGAGGGTGCGATAGAGCTGGCGGAGACGCAGGAGGAGCGGGAGCGGCGGGAGGAAGAGGAGGCGCGAGAGCGGGAGCGGGCGCAGCGCGAGGGGGCGGAGGAGTAGGTACCACGCTAACCCTGGGGGCAGTCCCCGACCTCGATGCTACCGCTTAGCCCATTCACCGTCACGTTATAGGCCCCGAACTGGTCGATGGGGACTCTGGCTTCGGCCGTTCCGTTGGCGTTGGCGACGGCGGAGAACGTGCCTTCGCCGATCACGCCAGGCCCCGTCACGCTTCCCGAGACCGTCTGCCCCGACTGGAGACCGGACACCGTCACGATAACGTCACTCTCTACGTTAGGTATCCTGTGATCGCAATCGAGGGCCAGAGTAGCTGCGCTCGGCTCCGGTGTGGGGGTCGGCGTGGGCGCAGGCGTAGATGCTGGTGTGGGTGTGGCTGCGGGCGTAGGCGTGGGAGTGGGCGCGGGCGCGGGCGTGGGGGGGGGCCTCTACTTCCCTCTGCAAGAACGAGAGCGCCATGGCGGTGACCGAGCCCAGTGTTTCCTCGGTATCCGTTCTGGTCAGGGAGACCCGTCCAAGGTCGGGGGGGAACTGCAGTATCAGAGGCCTGAAGAAGTCAACGTCTCTGCCCTCTAGGGGCACCGGCTCGTCGGTTGTGCCCACTGGGAAGAGGTAGCCGCCGACGATCACGCTGCCGGTGGAGGGATCTTGAACCTCAAAGTCTAAGAAGAGGTTCAGTGACATCCCGTCCGGCTCCACCCGCCCGGTGGACGGCTGGTCAGGATTCAGGGTGATAACGATAACCTTATCTCCGACTTGCAGCTTGATCGTCCCGCTGATGCCGAACTCTGGGATGCTGAACGTGCCGCCGCTGGGCCCAATATCGAAGGAGGCTATCCCCGAGAGATCGACGGTCTGCGAGGGCTGGCCCTTGACTGGCGCGGCGCTCACCAACTCCTCCACGAGCTCGATATCCATTGTGGCCGTGACGTCGAACTGGTACTGCCCCGGGGATGGCAACTTGACCGCGTCGCCACCGCCGTCGTCGCCGCCGCCGCAGGCGGCGAGCACCAGCATCGGCAAAAATACAAGGCCGAAGTACGAGAGACGGCGCAGGGTTGGCATATAAGCGCTCCCAATCTATAAACGCGGTAATGCTATCAGCGGGCAGGCGCTATGTCAATCCAGAGCCTGGGTGTGGGATTGGGCTGTTATAGCACTGCGGAATCGCCATTCTAGGAACGCGATTCGCAACCTTACAATTTTTAGTAAAGCATTTGACTTTTACGTTAAAGATGGCCTATCATCCCAGTGCTGTAATCGGCGGTGGGCGGGCGCGAGAGGTGCTTGACCCACGCAGCGAAAAGGAGAAGGATATGGACTTTCGCTATACCCCTGAAGAAGAGGCGTTTCGTAAGGAAGTCCGAGAGTTCATCGAGAAGGAGTGCCCGCCGGATCTGCGCGGCGGCGGCGTCAACATCTTCCAGCAGGCGGGCAACCTGTTCGCCTGGCGCGCCAAGGTGGCTAAGAAGAAGTGGGTGGCCCCGGCCTGGCCCAAGGAGTACGGCGGCGCTGGCATGTCCATCATGGAGCAGTTCATCTACAACTCGGAGACGGCCCATATGCGCGCGCCTGCCCCCATCTTCATCGGCGGGCTGGGCGTGGCCGTCATTGGCCCTACGATCATCCACTACGGCTCTGAGGAGCAGAAGAAGGAGTTTATCCCGAAGATCCTTTCCGGGGAGCACATGTGGTGCCAAGGCTTCTCCGAGCCCGGCTCCGGATCCGACCTCGCCTCCGTGCAGACCCGGGCCGTCCGCGACGGCGATGACTATGTGATCAACGGTCAGAAGATATGGACCAGCGTGGCCCACATATCGCATTACATGCTCCTGCTGGCCCGCACCGACCCCGACGCGCCCAAGCACAAGGGCCTCTCTTACTTCATCATTCCCATGAAGACGCCGGGCGTGACGGTGCAGCCCCTGTTCAACATGGTCGACACCCACGAGTTCAACGAGGTGTTCTTCGAGGATGTGCGCATTCCGGCCGCCAATCTGCTGGGCGAGGAGAACCGCGGCTGGTATCTGGCCGCGACCACCCTGGACATCGAGCGCTCCAACATCGGCTCCGCCGTAGGGCAGCAGCATAATGTGGAAGACCTTATCCGCTTCGCCAAGGAGAACCGGGACAACGGCGTCGTTCGCATCGGCTCGGACCCCTCGCTTCGTCTCGAGTTGGCCGAGCGCTACATTGAGGCGACGGCCGCCCTAACGCTCTCCTACCGAGTGGTTACGATGCAGGCCAAGGGGCTCATCCCCAACTACGAGGCTTCGGCAGTGAAGCTTTACTCAATGGAGCTTGTCCAGCGCATCGCCAACACCGGCCTGAGCCTGATGGGGATGTATGGAATGCTGGCTCGCGGCAGCAAGTGGGCGCCTCTGAAGGGCCGGCTGGAGTACGGTTACATTCGCTCGGTAGGCAGTACCATCGAGGGCGGCACCAGCGAGATCCAGCGCAACATCATCGCCACCCGCGGCCTGGGCCTTCCCAAGACGTACTAAGGATCCAGTCCGAAGGGGCGGGCTGTGGACTTCCGTGACAGGCCGGATGATGCGGCCTTTCGCGGTGAGGTGCGGGCGCTGCACAGGGCGTTCGAGTTGGAGGATGGGTAGGGGGCGGCGGAACGCAGCCGAGAACCCAGCACCCCCAGAACCTAGGGCCCTGCGGACGATCAAGGGTTTTCGACGTTCGATCAAGGGGAGTTCCGTATCTGGTTTTTGATGGTTCGCTGACGGCTGTGTCTGGGGTTTG
>JADFKX010000237.1 GCA_022564695.1 Chloroflexota bacterium
TGCTCAACAACCGCCGACAGCGGGTCCACCAGGTAGCTGTCGGCTATTGAGGAGTTCAGGGAGATGTTTATCACCCGTACGTCATAGCGGTCTTTGTTTTCGACTACCCACTGCAACGCCCGGATAACATCACCCACGCGGGCTGATCCGTCGCGGCCGGTCACCTTCACGCTGAGTATGTCAGCGCCCGGCGCGATGCCCACGTAGCGACCGTCACGGTCATTGCCGGCGATGATGCCCGCCACCCAGGTGCCGTGGCCACCCTGGTCCGTAGC
Organism: Chloroflexota bacterium; assembly: GCA_022564695.1. GTDB lineage: Bacteria > Chloroflexota > Dehalococcoidia > SM23-28-2 > RBG-16-64-32 > JADFNQ01. The sequence goes on from JADFKX010000237.1 coordinate 276, forward strand.
GGACTTCTCCTCGCTGAAGTTGTGGGTCCCCGCCAGCCGATCGCGGAAGTCGTGCCCATTGTTGACACCGCTATCGATCACCGCCACAGTCACGTCTTCGCCCGTGATACCCTCATCCCAGGCCGAGACGGCGCCGGCGGCGAACGGATAGACCGTCTCCAGGCGCGAAGCGTCCACCTCATCGTTGCCCCGGCCCGAGGCCATCATCGGCGCGTCCAGAGATATCCAGCTTACGCTATCGGTGAAGTCCAGAGTACGTATGGCCGCAATCGGCACCTCTGCCTGGAAGCCGCCGATGATATCGAACTCACTGATCACGGTTCCGCCGTGTTCTGTTACCCAAAGCGGCAAACTAGCATCATCAGAACTGACGATGACTGGTACGTCCTGACCGGGGAACAGGTCTGCGAAAAGATTGACGGCGGGATGAACGTTCTGCTCTTCCCCCTCTTCTGCAACGGCCGTCGCGGGAAGGAGAACAGCTAGCGCCAGCAGCAGCGCCAATAGTGACAGCCAAGCGTATTTGCCACGTCTGCTAGTCATACTTCTCCTCCTCTTATCGCGAGTGTCTGCGAATGTACCAAGACTAAGATGCCCTCGGGGGCACAACCTTACGGGCTTTGGTGAACGGAAGGTAAACGACCGGTTCAGATACGGTTAGTGTTATTTACCACTCGATTGGGAGTTGGCGTGTAACGTCAGCCCTGAGACGAACCGCTATCGTGTACCCGGCGCTATTACCCTGGCGCTGCTCGCTAGCTCGCTGGGGCTACTTCCGGCTGGGCCCACCTTCGCCCCCGATTGGTGCCACCAGGCTGGCAGTAGCCAACAAACCTCAGTCGCAGGAGTCCCCAGGTAAAAAGGGAGCAGGGGCCGAATTCCGGCCCCTGCATGGAGACTATATGGTGGAGACGGAGGGGAATTGAACCCCTCGTCCAGAGGAAGACCCACTCGGACATCTACAAGCTTAGCCGGCGTTTGCATCTCGCCCGCCGTACCTCCACCGACGGAGTCACCGACGGGCCAGCCGATTAGGTCTTTGGCCCCCCGTATCGGCGTCGGGAAAACCGCACCTCGACTACACGGCGCCGGACCCCGCCCGTCGAGTAGAGGCATGGGCCCAACGTAACCACCTAAATTAGGCGGCTAATGCGTACTGGTTTTCGCCAGTTAAATTTCGCCACCTGTTTAACGAGGGTATGGCGACCTCGACTTGCAGTCCGGGCTCAACCTTCCCTGTCGAACCCTTTCGTCCCCGCATTTCGATTATATCACGCCCCCATCGCTGTCACGCCTTGCGCCGCAGCGCCCGTTGCATCTGTCGGTCCGCGTCTCTCTTGGCGATGTCGGCCCGCTTGTCATAATGCTTCTTGCCGCGGCCAACAGCTATCTCCAGCTTAGCGCGACCGCCCTTCAAGTACAGGCGCAGGGGCACTATCGTCACCCCCTGCCCCTCAACCTCCCGCCTAAGCTCCTCGATCTGGCGCTTGTGCAGGAGTAGGCGTCGCCGCCTTGTCGGATCGTGGTTTGCGGCACCCGCAGGCGCGTAGTGCGCTATGTGAGCGCCCACCAGCCACACCTCACCGTCATCGGGGCGGACGTACGCCTCACGGATGCTCACTCGCCCCTCGCGGATGGACTTTATCTCCGTGCCCCGCAGGGAAAGCCCGGCCTCCAGCGTGCGCACGATATGGTAATCGTGCTGCGCCTTGCGGTTGACCGTGACGGTCTTTTCGCTCACGTTACCCCCACCAGGGGAGTGGTTCACATAACTCTACGGAACCGCTCGTATCAGATTCTCTCGCATG
>JADFKX010000238.1 GCA_022564695.1 Chloroflexota bacterium
GAAGCCTGCCGGTAGGCGGGCGCAACATCGACATCTGAAAGGGCGGGCATGCACTACCGAACACTTGGCAGTACGAATCTGCGCCTCTCCGCCGTCGGCTTCGGCGTGTGGACGGTGAGCACTAGCTGGTGGGGGATCACGGACGAGCAGCAAGGCATCGATCTTCTGCGCAAGGCGTATGAGTTGGGCGTCACGTTCTTCGATACGGCAGACACCTACGGCAACGGCAAGGGTGAGACGATGCTGGCCGAAGCGCTGGGTGACGTGCGAGACAAGATCGTGATCGGCACCAAGTTCGGCTACGACTTCTACACCCACGGTCAAGAGCGCAGCGGCCACAAGGAGCTGCCCCAGGACTTCTCCCCCGCCTTCGTGCGGCGGGCCTGTGAGGAGAGCCTGCGCCGCCTGGGGACGGACTATATCGACCTGTACCAGCTCCACAACCCGCGCCTGCCGACCATCCAGAGCGATGAGCTGTTTGAGACGCTGGAGGAGCTGAAGGGGGAGGGGAAGGTGCGCCACTACAGCGCGGCTCTGGGACCCGACATCGGCTGGGAAGAGGAAGGGATGGCGGCGATGCGTGAGCGCCGGCTGCCCAGCCTCCAGATCATCTACAGCATTCTGGAGCAGGACCCCGCCCGCGCCTTCTTCCCCGTCGCCGACGATTGCGATACCGGCTTGTTGACCCGGGTGCCCCACGCCTCCGGCATGCTGGACGGCACCTACACGCCGGGGATGGTGTTCGAGGCCACGGACCACCGCAGCCATCGCAAGCAGGAGTGGCTGGAGAACAGCCTAGGCAAGGTGTCGCGGCTGGACTTTCTGTACGGGGAGGGCAGCGGTCGCACCATCGGCCAGGCGGCGATGCAGTTCGTGCTGGCGCAGCCTACGGTGACCTCCGTGCTGCCTAACTTCCTCAACGAGACACAGCTTAAGGAGTTCATAGACGCTCCGGACACGCCGCCGCTGACCGAAGACGAGCTCTCCCGAATAGTCGATCTGTACGACCATGACTTTTATCTGGAGGAAACCGCAGTGGCCGAGAGCCATTGAGTGCGGAATCTATGAGCAACACAGACCAGGAGCGAGACGCCCCTACTAGTCGGCGGCAGGCCATGCCTACCGTCAGGCAGGTAGTCAAGTTCACTTTCTACCGCGTCGACCCGGCGTGGCGCAGCCTGCCGCGGCAGCAGCGGGAGAAGGCGAAGGACGAGCTGTGCCGCGCCGTGGAGTCGTTCGGTGACCGCCTCCTAATCCGCAGCTACAGCCTGATGGGGATGCGCGGCGACGCCGACTTCATGCTCTGGCAGGTCGGTGACCGGCTGGAAGAGATACAGGAGCTGGCCACGGCCGTGTTCAGCACCGCCATGGGGCCGCATCTGTCGGTGCCTTACTCCTATCTGGCGATGACGCGCCGCTCCATCTACGTCTCGCCCGAGGAGGGCGGGCCAGCCAGCCACACGGTACTCAGCCCCGGCGACGCCAAGTACCTGTTCGTCTACCCGTTCGTCAAGACGCGGGCCTGGTACAAGCTCTCCAAGGATGAGCGTCAGCGAATGATGGACGAGCATATCGGTATCGGTCGCAAGTATCCGTCGGTGAAGCTGAACACTACTTACTCCTACGGGCTGGACGACCAGGAGTTCGTCGTCGCCTTCGAGACGGATGAGCCAGCCGATTTTCTGGACCTGGTGATGGAGCTGCGGGAGACGGAGGCGAGCTTCTACACCCTCAGCGATACGCCTATCTTCAGCTGCATTGCTATGGGTCTTCGGGAGGCGCTGGACACCCTGGGCGCCAGCGGCGACACGGCGCCTCGAAGGGCCGGTGCGGCCATCGAGGCGATTAGGACGGACGACTGGACCCGTGTTGCGGCCGCTGAGGCGCTGCCGGAAGGGGCTTCGCAGATCGTGTACTTCGGCGGCGATCAGGTGGCGCTGTTCAATGTCGGCGACCAGTTGTACGCTGTCGGCAATCGCTGCTCTCACGCCAACGGGCCGCTAGCCGAAGGGGTAGTGGAGAGTGGTTGCGTTACCTGTCCCTGGCACGGCTCCCG
>JADFKX010000087.1 GCA_022564695.1 Chloroflexota bacterium
GCGACGAGAGTGTCGGCTGCGATCTCCGCGGTGGTCACCGAATTAGTGGCCAGCTCAGATGTGCCGACAGCGCCGGCGGCGATATCGGTGGCGAGGATGGTGTCGGCGGCGATCGTCGCCGTTGTAACGGAGCCGGTAGTGAGGCCGGTCGTGGTGATAACGCCGCTGGCCAGCTTCGCCGATGTAACGGAGCCGTCAGCGAGGTCGGCGGTGACGATAGTACCATCGGCGATATTGCCAGAGGCGACGGAGTCCGCAGCTAGCTTGGCGTCCGTCACTGCCCCATCAGCTATTTTGGCCGAGGTGACGGCGTTGCTGGACAGGTTGGCCGAGGACACCGTGCCGTTGGCGAGCTTGGCGGAGGTCACGGAGCCGTCCGCCATGTCGGCTGTGGCGATGGTGCCGTCGGCGATGGCGTCAGAGGAGACCGCGCCATCGGTGATCTGTGAGGATGTCACGGCACGGTCTTTTAGCTCGACATATCCGAATGCGAGGGCCGCAACAACGAACGCCAACACCACTGCCAGGGCCATAGCGATGGCAAAGGCCGGGATGCGGCTTGGCTGTACTGCGCTATCTTGATACATGAATTACCTCCATACGTGATTCATGAAGCGTATTGGCTGGTTGACTGTGATTCTTGTTGATGATTCGCGTCTTAACCGAAGCACCTACATCAGTCTTTTGATTGACGAAATTTGCTTTGTCCTTTCTGACAATCGTCTTAACTTTTCTTCGGTCTATGCCACATATTTGTTAAGACGAGCTGACGAGACGATCGTTACATGAGATTCACCGATTAAACGGGGCATAGACCATTTCTGAACTCGGGCCTGTCATAACTCACTTGGCGGTGAGCGGCGCTTGCTCGACACTTTACGCGGGAGATCCCTATGCCCAGCACACTGGAACGCGCTCTCAGACGGTTTCGTCCGGACGGACGTTTGTCTGGGCGCCGTCGCGCCGATGATGGGGACGATGGCCGCACTCGCGTATCGGCGGCGGAGTTCCGGGCGGCCACGGAGGAGCGGCTGCGGAGTCTGGAGCGGGAGGTGGCGGAGGTTAAGGGGCGCATCAATGGTCTGATCTTTGTGGTGGCCGGCGCTGTGATCACGCAGGTGGTCCTCAGGCTGGTGCAGTAGCGTATTCGCTGTCGAAGTCCCACGACAGGCTGAAGCCTGTCCCACCGAAGTATTCCCCTTCCCGCGAAGCCGGGCTTAGGCCTGGCCTGCGGCTGGGGATTGATGCCACCCCTGACACGTTGGCGTAGTGCCAGTCGTGAGGGCTCCGCGTCAGGCCCTCCTTGACTAAGCAGAACGGGTGTTCTATCATCTGGTTGCGATGCTTAATGACACACCTGTTCGCCTGAGCAGGCTGCGCCCGTACCAGTGTCTGCCGGGCCGCGCGATCATCGGTTCGGCGCTGAACGGGCGGGGGCTCAGCTTCACGGTGGTGATGGCGCGCCAGGCGGGGAAGAACGAGCTGTCCGCGCACGTGGAGCTGTTCCTGCTGGCGAAGAACGCGCGGCGTTCGCTGGATGGGGTGAAGTGCGCTCCCACCTTCAATCCGCAAGGTGGCATCAGCCTGCGGCGTCTGTGGAGCCGCATAGCCGAGGCGGGGCTGGAGCCGCTGGCCGCTCGCGAGGACGGCCACTCGATACGTCTGGGCCGCGCCCGCCAGCTTTTCCTTTCGGCGGAGGCGGCGGCGAACGTGGTCGGTCACACAGCATCGCTGTTGCTGGAGGTGGACGAGGCTCAGGATGTGGAGCGCGAGAAGTTCGACCGCGAGTTCCGGCCGATGGCCGCGGCCGCTAACGCGACCACGGTCTACTACGGTACTCCGTGGGATGACACGACGCTGCTGGAGCAGGCGGTGCAGTCTAACCGGGAGCGAGAGCGCAGGGATGGCGTCCGCCGCCACTTTCAGTACGATTGGGCGGCGGTGGCTGAGCTGAACCCGGACTACGGGCGGTACGTGGAGGGCGAGCGGGAGCGGTTGGGGGAGAACCACCCTCTGTTCCTCACCCAGTACGCTCTCAAGACTGTCTCCGGCGGGCGGCTGTTCAGGGCCGGACAGCGGGCCCAGCTTCAGGGTACACAGCCGCGGCAGAGCATCCCGACGAATCGGGGGGAGAGCTACGTTGCCGGCCTTGACATCGGCGGGCAGGAGCTGGTCGAACCCGGCGCTTCAACTACGTTGAGGGCAGGCTCAGGGCGAGCGCGTGAGCACGACCCCACGGTGCTGACGGTGGCGCGGGTTGTCGCTCCGGCGTCCGACGCGATCGTGCAGGAGCCGCGGCTGGAGGTGGTTGAGCATCTGACGGTAGCGGGCGAGAAGCACGATGAGCTGTTCGTCCGTCTAGCCGACGTGCTGGGCCGGGTATGGCGGGTGCGACAGGTTACGGTGGACGCCACGGGTCTGGGTGAGACGCTGGCGCGTCTGTTGGCCAGAACTCTGGGGCAGAGCGTGGTGCGGCCGCTGCGGTTGAGCACGGAGTCCAAGTCGCGGTTGGGCTACAACCTGATCGCCGCTGTGAATGGGGGGCGGCTGAAGATGTACGCCGCCGACGGCTCGGCCGAGTGGGCTGAGTTCTGGCGTCAGATGGAGCTGGCGCGGGTCGCCTACCGATCAGGCCGCACGATGAACTTCTTCGTCGATCCCGCCAGCGGCCACGACGATTATCTGATGAGCCTGGCGCTGGTGGTGGAGGCCGCCCGCGACCTGGACCCGCAGCCGCGTGTGGCGCGGGGCCGGTCCGCCCCGACGCGTCAGGGCCAATCGTAGAAAGGAGAGGCTGATGGTGATAGAGGTTGCTGCGCGTCCGGCGCAGGTGGAGGTGGGGGGAGTGGGGCAGGCGGTGGTGGAAGGGGCGCGGCAAGAGACGCCCCTACGACGTGTACGTCGTGATGCCTTGCCGGAGGAGATTCGGTACCGCGACGACGGTTGCGATATACATTCCGAGTGCCTCACCTGCCCGCTGCCCCGCTGCCGCTACGACGAGCCCGGCGGGCTGCGCGGAATGCTGAACGCCTACCGGGACCAGCAGATCGTGGCTCTGCGGGGCGACGGCGCGCCCGTGGACCAGATAGCGGAGCGGTATAGGCTGTCTCGTCGCACGGTGTTCCGTATCCTTTCGACTGGCTCTCCGAGCGGTCCGAGCGGTCCGAGCGAAACATTGGACTCCGTCGGACGGAGAGCAGCGGAGTCCGCAAAACGGACAAGGCCGGCTATTTCGGCTGCGCCGTCGGCGGGCAACGGGGGGAACGGACACCGATCGTAATCAATTCACAGGAGAGAGGGAGAGAAGCGATGCGTGAATCTATGACCGCGACCCTGCAGGCCATCGGCTACGTGCTTGTGACGAGCACCGCCGTGTGGTTGGTGTTCCGGTATGTGCCTTCGCCCTGAGCAGGACGAAGCGTGTGACGGTAGAGCGTACCTGCCAAGGGAGAGGCTTGAACTATGATCGAGAGTTTACAGCGGGCGCTTTCGAGGGGGCCAGCGGATGTGCCGCTCCCGCAACAGCTGGCCCGGTTGGATGCGTCGCGGCTGCGGGCCTATCGCGAGAATCTGGATTTCTACCACGGGCAGCAGTGGCTGGAGCCGCGTCGTCGGGAGCGCCGCATTACATTTAACTACGCGAAGACGATTGTGGAGAAGACCGCGTCCTACGTCATCTCCGGCTTCTCGTCGTTGGTCGACCCGGTGGATGGCTCGCCCGAGGAGCTGGAGCGGGCCCGTCGCGTCGAGCGCATCTTGCGGGAGGCGCAGGACGCGAACAACCTCGACCAGCTTGACTTCGATAACGAGATCGACTGCTCCGTGCTGGGGGACGCCGCCTATAAGGTGACCTGGGACGCGAGAGAGGAGCGGGTGCGCGTGTCGGCGCCGGACGTGCAGGGGCTGTACGCCTGGTGGCTGGGGGACGACCCCGGCCGGGTGTGGCGGGTAGCTTCACGCTACACGCTATCGCGGGAGGAGGCGGAGGCGTTTCTAGCGCCGCTGACGGAGGCGCCGTTGCCCGCTGAAAGGCAGGGCGGCGCGGAGCACACTGTCGTCGAGGTGTGGACGGATGGGGAGTTCCAGCTCTGGCTGGACGGCGTGCTTTTCCTGGAGCAGGCGAACCCGTACGGGTTCATTCCCTTCGTGATCTATCCCAACCTGCGGGAGCCGAAGCAGTTCTGGGGCGTGTCCGATCTGGAGGTGGTAAAGGAGCCGCTGCGGGAGCTGAACCGCGCCGTCTCGCAGCTTTCGATGATCCTGGAGATGTCAGGCAACCCGATCGCGGTGCTGGAGAACGTGACGGAGGCGCGTGACATCGCAGTGCAGCCGGGGGCGGTGTGGGAGTTACCGGAGAAGGCGCGCGCTTATCTGCTGGACCTGTTGCAGGGGGGTGGCGTGGGGCTGCACGTGGAGTATGTGAACGTGGTGATGCGCGCCCTGCACGACCTGGCGGAGGTGCCGCGCAGCGCCTTCGGGGAGAACCGGCAGGCGCTGTCCGGGGTGGCGCTGCAGATGGAGCTGGACCCGCTGCTGAAGAAGGTGCAGAGGAAGCGGCTGATCCGCTCGGCGGCGCTGCGTCGTCGGAACGAGATGATACTGCGGATCCTGGAGCAGCAGACGGGCGAACGTCTGTCGCCTTACCGGACGCGGATAGTATGGGGGCCGGTGTTGCCGCAGGACCGCTCGCGCCTGGTTGAGGATGAGACGCGGCTGGTGGCGGCGGGGATACACTCGCGGCGGACGGCGGCGGGGCTGCTGGACGTGGCGGACCCGGACGCCGAGTGGGAGCGCTGGCGGGAGGAGGAGGGTAGAGGGGAGTAGGGGTTGGCAGATAGCGAGATGGTATGCTCCGCTCGTCCTACGAGTGCCTCAGGACGTGCGGGGAGGTGCGTTATCGCATGGCAGATGCAGGGCGAACCAGGGCGGCAGGCCGGACGGGAGCACCAGTATGTCTCATCCCGTTCATGGTGAGGGTACTCGCACCCATGAGCGGAGCAAGAGCGCGCATTCCCGGGTGCCAGATCTAATTGCTCGAGGCGCGCCTATCTGGTGACCTAATCGAGGCCAGCTGCACTATTAGGTCCCATTGGCCGCGTGCCAGCGCCAGCTTCTTCGGGCGTGACCAACCCTTGATCCGCCGCTCCGCTACGAACGCTTCGGCGCGCGTATTGAAGGGTTCAGAGAAGATCAGACGGATGGGGAGTCGTCTGGACGTGTATCCCGCGTATCGCCTGCTGCGGTGGGCACTCAGTCGGGCGTCGAGGTCGTCCGTATGGCCGACATACAGCGATCCGTCAGAGCACTCAAGTATATAAACGTGAAACGGCATGCCCAAGGTTCACACCTTCGGGGCCACGTCACGCGTGAAGACCGTCATCTTCTCGCCGACGGTTGGAATGGCATGCTCCGCTCGTCCTACGAGTGCCTCAGGACGAGCGGGGAGGTGCGTCATCGCATGGACGACATACAGCGATCCGTCAGAGCACTCAAGCATATAAACGTGGAACGGCATGCCCAAGGTTCACACCTTAGGGGCTACGTCCCGCATGAAGGCGGTCATCTTGTCGCCGACGGCGTCGGCGTTGGGGCCGATGAAGGTGAGCATGACCATGGAGACGCCGGCGTCCTTGTAGGGGAGTAGCTCTTCGATGGTCTGGGCAGGCTCGCCGCGGCCGATGCCGTCGCCGCGGAGGGTGAGGGCGATGGTATTGGGGTCGCGGCCGTACTCCTTGGCGTACTGCTTGATCTTGGCGTAGCCCTGGCTCAGCATCTCGGGCGTACCGCCAGCGTGCCAGGCGTTGCCGTACTGGGCGACGCGACGGAGGGCTCCATCGGCGAAACCGCCGACCCATATCGGCGGGTGCGGCTTCTGGACGGGCTTGGGGTAGAAGCCCACGTTGGCCAGCTTGTAGTAGCGGCCGTCGAAGCTGGGGTCGTCCTCGGTCCAGCAGCGGCGGATGACCTCCAGGTACTCCGCCATGCGGGGGCCGCGGTTGGCGATGGGCACGTTGAGCGCCTGGAACTCCTCTTTCATCCAGCCTGCTCCGGCGCCGAAGATCAGGCGGCCGTTGGAGAGGAAATCCAGGGTGGCGAGCTGCTTGGCCAGAACCACCGGCTGACGCTGGGTGATGACGAGGACGGAGGTGCCGAGGCGGATGCGCTTGGTGACCGCGGCCGCAAACAGGAGGGTGGAGACGGGCTCCAGGAAGGGCCAATCGGGCTGGACGCGGTAGCGGCCGCCCGGGTAGGCGGAATCGATCTTGCGAGGCGTGATGATGTGGTCGCTGACCCAGAGGGAGTGGTAGCCGAGCTCCTCGGCGTTACGGGCGACTGCGGTGATGGCTTCGGGCGTGGTGAACGGCCCGACGTGGGGCAGGTGGATTCCGAAATCCAAGGTAGCTCTCCTGGCTAGGCGTGACGCGCTTCTAGGTATGGGGGCAATATAGCATGCAGGCGCCGGTGGGCCAACGAGTGGCTATCCGCCGGGGCGAGCGTATCCCAGCGCTTCGGCCGCGTCCTGAATCAGCTCACGGAGGCGTGTCGCCTGGCCTGCAATGACGCTGATGCGCCGGCCGAAGGCGAGCTCCTCCTCGATCTTGGTGATCTCCTCGCAGAGCGTAATGGCCAGCTCCTTGTCAGCTTCGCGGAGGGGCGCATCCACGTCGTGGGTGAAGTTGTGTACGTCGCCGAAGAAGGCCAACTCCGCTGCCTCAAGGTCGCCCGCGGTCGCTGCCTGGGCTACTCTGGCGAGGCCGGCGTCCTCGGTCTGGAAAGCGAGCTGGGAGATATCGCTGTCCCCCAGGGGAGGCAGGGGATCGTCGCAGGCGCTGTCGCCGCCGCCGCCGCCGCCGAAGAAGAGGATCGCCGCCACTATGATGCCGCCACCGACGACCATCACCAGGCCCAGGAACAGTACGATATCGCCGCGCATGCTACTCCTCTGTGCTTTCAGCGGGTGCTCGGCCCGCAGGAAGTTTATCAGATTCCAGAGGCCTTAGGGTGCCAGGCGCCCCTTGTTGAAGGCGCACGGACGTTCTACCCTCGCCTTAACCGCTGTTTATGCCGAAAGGAGATACGCCCGATGACGAAGGCAGACCCCGAGACGTCCGGCCTGAAAGAGCAGCTAACCGATGCGCGGGCCGAGATCGATTCCCTACAGGCCGCCGTGGCCGACGCCGAGGCGAGAGCCGCTACGGAGGCTGACCGTGTGGCCTCTGTTCAGAGCGAGCAGGAGGCCGTCCAGGCCGAGAGCGAGCGGCTCAGCGCCCGTCTGCGCGAGACCGCGCTCAAGTACCGCGAGGCGCGGCTGACCGCGGCACCCCATATCCCGGCCGACCTCGTCACCGGCGAGGAGGTGGAGGAGATCGACGAGCAGCTAACGGCCGCGGAGCGGGTGGTGTCGGAGATGCAGGAGCGTATGGAGAAAGAGCGACGGCAGGAGTCGCCGCCCATCCCGGCGGGCTCTCCGGTGCGCCGCGCCCCAGATTACTCGGGGCTGCCGGCGGCGGAGAAGATCAAGCTGGGCCTGCAGCATCTGACGGACTGAGGGGCGAGGCGCAGGCTGGCGCGTTGGGCCGGGGGCCTCCAAGAGGCCTCCGGCTGCGTCTTGCGCGCAGGGGCCGGCCTGCTATACTCTGCGAGTGACGGATTTCACATATCCGTCTGCCGGTAGGCGGGGTTGCCCGCTGCCCGGCGGTTCTATAGCAGAAGGGCCGCCCGCCAAGGAGGTACGCTTATGCCCCACATAGTCTGCTGCGTCAAACAGGTGCCGGACCCGGAGGCGCCCGCCTCGCAGTTCAAGGTGGACGAGGCCGCCAAAAAGGTCCTCCCCATCCCCGGCATCCAACCGGTGCCCTCTCAGTTTGACACGATCGGAGTTGAGGCCGCGCTACGCGTCAAGGACAAGGTTGCCGATACGACGATCACCATCCTTACCCTGGGCCCAGACGCCTATCGTGACACCATAAAGCACTGTCTGGCTATGGGCGCCGACGAGGGTGTCCATATCAACGATCCGGCCTTAAACGAGGCCGATCACTGGGCCACGGCCGAGATACTGGCCGCCGCCATCAAGAAGATTGAGCCCGTAGACCTCATCATCTGCGGCCGCCAGGCCGTCGACTGGGATATGGGCGTCGTCGGCTCCACGCTGGCTGAACTCATGGGCTTCCCGGTTATCACCATCGTCAAGGAGGTCCAAATGGAGGGCGGGAAGGTGACGGCTGAGCGCGTTCTCTTAGACGGCTTCGAGACGGTGGAGGCGCCCTCGCCCTGTGTCGT
>JADFKX010000088.1 GCA_022564695.1 Chloroflexota bacterium
GGGGGGCGGGCGCGGGGGGCCTACCGCCGGGAGCAGGCTTCCGCCTGAGCACGCAGGGGATTTAGTGTCTCGAAAGGATGTAGTCAACTGGTTCGCGGATACTTACGCCCGAATGGACACCCCCGTCCACCGGCTCCTGCAGAGGGAGGTCTTCGGCGCCGATTCGTGGGTCCGGGGCTACACGACCCCGGCGCAGGCCGATCTCCTCGCTGAACGCCTGTCCTTGCGTCCCGGCCTGCGTATTCTAGACGTCGGCGCAGGACTAGGCTGGCCGTCGCTGTACCTGGCGCAGCGAACAGGTTGCGAAGCCGTACTGATGGATGTCCCTGAGCCGGGGCTCCGCAGCGCCATCAGCCGCGCGAAACGGCTACATGTGGGCCAGCGATCATCCCTCGCTCGGGCAAGCGCCACACACCTCCCCTTCCGCCCCCAAACCTTCGACGCTGTCATTCATACTGACGTTCTCTGATGAATCCGCGCCAAGCTCTCCGTGTTGAGAGCGTGCAGGCGAGTGCTAAAACCGGGGGGCCGCACGGCTTTCTACACAATATTCATCCCCTCCGGTCTTTCGGACAAGGATTACCGCCGTGCCGCCCGTACCCGCTCACGTGTAACGTCCTGGCGTCGGGAACACCCTGAACTGCTCAGCGCCTCTGGCTTTAGCAATGTGGAGGAGATCGACCTAACAGACGAATTCCTGCGCGTCGCGCATGCCTGGCTCGAGGCAAGAGAGCGGCACGCTGACGAACTGGCCGAGGTCGAGGGTAAAGCGGACTTCACCCAAAAATTGAAGGAGAACAGAGCCACGGTAGCCGCCCTTCGAGACGGCCTCTTCCGCCGCTCCCTCTTCGTGGCCCAGCGGCCGCTCTGACTCCGGCGCACCTGTGCTACGCTGTTTCTAACCCCTACTCTGGAGGTGTCCCATGCCCCTCATCGACCACGACTCCGCCGCCCCCGTCGAGATGTTCCCCGGCGTCGTCCGCCGCACCCTCACCTACGGCGACCGCCTCATGCTCATAGAGGTCACGCTGGAAGAGGGCGCCGTCGTCCCCATGCATACGCACCCGCACGAGCAGACCGGCTACCTGATCTCCGGCCGTTTCCTGTTCGAGCTGGGCGACGAGAAGCGCGAGCTGGGCCCCGGCGACTGTTGGCTCGTCCCCTCCAACGTCCCCCACCAGGTCACCGCCCTGGCGCCCTGCCTGCTGGTCGACGTCTTCTCCCCACCACGGGAGGAGTACCGCTAGCAGCGTTGTAACCCCACTGTGGAACAGACTTCAGCCTCTAGGGCCCGCCGGCCGACGCTGGCTGGCCACACCCACTATAGGAACAGTCAACAACCCCTTCCACCTCGCCCCGTCATGCCCTACTATGGTGCCGTGCCAGGCACACTCGCCCCAGAGCCCATGTGGGCAAAACGCTCAAACGAAACGCCGCCCTCCCATATCTATAACACCCCCGAAACACAACTTTTTTCAAAAACCAACCAAACTCCGGATACAACCTCCCGGAATCAACCAAACGCCCCTACCTCCGCCCGCCCATGATCGAACGCTACACCCGCCCAGAGATGGCCCGCATCTGGTCCGAGGAGAACAAGTACGACAAGTGGCTCCAGGTCGAGCTCGCCGTCTGCGAGGCCTGGGCGCAGCGCGGCGTCATCCCCAAGGACGCCCTGCCCAAGCTCCACAAGGCCCGCTACGACCTTGACGCCATCGCCCGCTACCTGCCGGAGATGCACCACGACATGACCGTCTTCCTTCGTTCCCTCGCCGATTCCCTGGGCCCGGAGTCGCGCTACCTGCACCTCGGCCTCACCTCCCAGGACATCATCGATACGGGACTCGCTCTCCAGCTTATCGAGGCCACGGAGCTCTTGGAGCAGGAGCTTCGCGCCCTCGCTGAGTCCATCCGGGAGAGGGCGCTGGAGCATAAGGACACGCTTTGCATCGGCCGCAGCCACGGCGTCCACGCCGAGCCCACCACCTTCGGCCTCAAGCTCGCCGCCTGGTGGGACGAGCTTCGGCGCCAGACGCACCGCCTCACCCAGGCCAAGGAGACGGTCTCCGTGGGCAAGATCAGCGGCGCCGTGGGCACCCATGCCACAGTCCCGCCGGAGATCGAGGCCGACGTCTGCGGCAGCCTCGGCCTTCTGCCGGAGCCCATCTCCACGCAGATCGTTCACCGTGACCGCCACGCCCAGTACGTATCGACGCTGGCCCTCATCGCCGCCAGCCTGGAGAAGTTCGCCACTGAGATCCGCCACCTCCAGCGTACAGAGGTGCTGGAGGTGGAGGAGCCGTTCGGGGAGAGCCAAACCGGCTCCTCCGCCATGCCCCACAAGCGCAACCCAGAGAAGTGCGAACGCATATGCGGCCTGGCCCGCCTCTTCCGCGGCTACACAACAGCCGCCCTGGAGAACGTCGCCCTCTGGCACGAGCGCGACATCTCTCACTCGTCCGTGGAACGCATCATACTGCCGGACGCCTGCACCCTGCTGGACTACACGCTGGACCTGTTCACCGGCATCGTCCGCGGGTTGCAGGTCTACCCGGAGAACATGCGGCGCAACCTGGAGCTGACGCAGGGGCTGGTCTTCTCCCAGCGCGTCCTCCTCACCCTCATCGGTAAGGGGCTGAGCCGTCAGGAAGCGTACAAGCTGGTGCAGGACAACGCCATGCGAGCCTGGAAGAAGCGCACTCCCTTCCTCGACCTGCTGTGCGAGGACGAGGATGTGCTGCGCCACCTCTCCCGCGAGGAGCTCGCCTCGCTGTTCGACTACGATTACTATACGCAGCACGTGGACGATAGCTTCCGGAGGGTAGGACTGTGACCGCCATCCTAACCGAGACCACTCTTGACTTGCCGATCTACGCCCGCGGCAAGGTGCGCGACATCTACGACCTGGGCGATAAGCTGCTCATCGTCGCAACCGACCGCATCTCCGCCTTCGATGTCGTCCTGCCCACAGGCATCCCAGATAAGGGGCTAGTCCTCACCCAGCTCTCCGCCTTCTGGTTCGAGAAGACAGGCGACATCGTCCCCAACCACTTCCTCCGCATCGTGGACGACACCCGCGTCGAGGGTGTGGACACTGAGCTGCCTCGCGATCTTATCGGTCGCGCCATGCTCGTCCGCAAGGCGCGACGTCTGGACGTGGAGTGCATCGTCCGCGGCTACGCGGTGCTGGGCAGCGCCGGCTGGGCCGAATACCACGAGACCGGCACCATCAGCGGCGTCAAGCTGCCCGGCGGCATCAAGGAGGCACAGGAGCTGTTTGAGCCCATCTTCACCCCCACGACCAAGGCCGACAAGGGCCATGACGAGAACATCACCTTCGAGCAGACGGAGGCGCTGGTCGGCGAGCAGGCGGCCAACGCCATCGCCCTGCGCTCCCTGGCCATTTACCGCTTCGGCCGCGACTATGCCCGCGAGCGGCACATCATCATCGCCGATACGAAGTTCGAGTTCGGCTTGCTGCCGGCCGAAGGAGACGACGAGGTGACCCTCATTGACGAGTGCCTGACCCCAGACTCCAGCCGCTTCTGGCCCGCCGACCAGTACAAGAGCGGCCGGTCCCAACCAAGCTTCGACAAGCAGTACGTCCGCGATTACCTCACCGAGGTAGGCTGGGACCGCAAGCCACCCGCGCCGGAGCTGCCGCCCGATGTCGCCGCCAGGACCGGCGAGAAGTACTGCGAGGCGTTCCACCAACTCACCGGCCGTGAGCTGATCCGCCCCTAGCGGCCAGCGTCACCGGTTTGACCGCAACCGTCGCGAAACGATAGAATGCGGGCGCTCCGTTCCCCTAGAGTTCGATATGGCCGCGCGCATCTCCGCAGACATCAACGCCTTCCTCGGCCAGCCTCACGTGGCGGCCCTGGCTACCGTCCGTCCGGACGGCCGTCCCCATGTCGCCCCCGTCTGGTTCGACTTCGACGGCAGCGAGTTTACCGTCTCCACCTTTCGTGGCGCCCAGAAGCTGGAGACCGTATCGCACAAAGCGTTCGCTGCCCTCTCCGTCCTCACCCAGGAGCCACCCTACCGAAACGTCATCGTCGAGGGCACGGCCCGCATCGGCAGCCCCCCGGACAGCGTCTGGCGGGAACGGCTGGCAGCTTACCACCTGGGCGACCACGCCGGCCGCGTCTACGTACAGGAGACTGCTGACTGGGACGTAATCGCCATCCACATCCGGCCCCTGCGCTGGACATCCACCGGTTTCGCCGAGAGCTAAAGGGAGTTATACCATGACCCAGAGCACCGATTCCCGGGAGCAGGCGCTCTCCTACATCCGTCACCAGGCCTCCAAGAGCCTGGGCGACCTGGTTGCTCTAATTGAGCGCACCGCGGCCGACTGCGACCGCTGCCTGGAGGATGTGAGCGAGGAGCAGGCCGCCTTCCGGTACGACGAGGAGTGGTGCATCAAGGAGGTGCTTGGCCACATGCTCGTCTCCGGGAAGGGAGTGAACCAGGAGATCGCCAACCTGGTGGAGGATAGCCCATCAGCACGCGAGGCCCGCATGGGCATCGTCTCCGGTGCCGACCGGCCCGTCGGAGAGCTGCGACAGACGCTTACCGACCTGTGGGCGGAGACCGGCCGTCTGGTCGGTTCTCTTCCGGAAGACGGCAATCTGGAGAGGACCTGGGATCACCCCATGTTCGGGTCGCTGAACTTCAGGGAATGGATCGCCTTCCAGCGGCTGCACGCCATGGACCACGTCCAGCAGATGGAGAAGGTCAAGGCCCATTCGGACTACCCGAAGGCCTAGCGCGATGTACCTCGCCCGCGTCTACGTCACCCTGAAGCCCACGGTCAACGACCCGCAGGGGCTCACCATCCGCGGCGCCCTCCACTCGCTAGGGTTCGCGGACGTGGAGTCCGTGCGCGCAGGCAAGTACTTGGAGGTGAGCCTGGCCGCCAAGAGCCGCGCGCAGGCCGAGAAGCAGCTAGCCGAGATGTGCCGCAAGCTGCTGGCCAACCCGGTTATCGAGGACTACCGGTTCGAACTTGAGGAGCTGGTCAGTACCTAGACGGCCGCCAGGGCCGCGACTAGCGCTCCACAAACGCCGAATACACCCAACTGGCCGATTAACCTGAGCCCGTCAAAGCGTCTACTGACCGGGCCTACAGCGCTTCCTTGGTGCTGGGGATCTCGCCCGCAGCCCGCACGTCGATCGTCACGGCCTGGCGCAGGGACAGCGCCAGCGCCTTGAACGCCGCCTCCACGCGGTGGTGGTCGTTCTCGCCGGCCAGCTCCCGCACGTGCAGGTTGAGCCGGCCCTCGTTGGCGAAAGCGGCCAGGAAGTGGCGGATGTTCTCCGTAGGGAGCTGCCCCAGCATCTCCCGCTCGAAGTTGAACTGGATGCCGGCGTGACCGCGGCCGCCCAGGTCCAGCGCCACCATCACGAGCGCCTCGTCCATCGGCACGATGGCGTGGCCGAAGCGGGTAATGCCGCGTCGCTCGTCCAGCGCCTCGTTCAGCGCCTGGCCCAGCACCAGCCCCACATCCTCCACCAGGTGGTGCGGGTCGCGCTCGATGTCACCGCTCGCCTCAACGGTTATGTCGAACAGGCCGTGCCGGGCCAGCTGCTCCAGCATGTGGTCCAGCATGCCGATGCCGGTGGACACCTGATAGCGGCCGCTGCCCTCCAGCGTCAGCTCCACCGATACGTCCGTCTCCCGCGTCTGTCTGCGCACGACGGCCCTGCGGGCACTCACGTCAGACAACGGCGGCTCCGATCTCAGCCAGCGCCTCCACCAGGCGGTCCGTGTCCTTCGGCCGGCCCACGCTGAACCGCAGGCAGCCGCGCACGCCGGGCGAGTCGAAGTGGCGCACGAGCACCCCTCGCTCCCGGAGCTGCGCCTGCACCTCCGTCGCCGAGCGGCCCTCCACCTGGCAGAGCAAGAAGTTGGCGCGCGAGGGGTAGACACGCAGCCAGGGAAACCCGGTCAGGCGCTCCGCCATACGCACCCGCTCGTCAACGATCAGCTTGACGTTTTCGATCAACGCCGCCCTGTCCTCCAGCGAAGCGAGCACCGCCGCCTGCGCTGCCACGTTCATGTTGTACGGCATCTTGATCTTGCGGATGGTCTCCGCCACGGTGGGGGGAAACACCCCGTATCCCGCTCTCAACCCCGCCAGCCCCGCCCACTTACTGAACGTCCGCGTCACAATTAGGTTATCGTGCTCAGCCGCCAGCGCCAGGAAGCTGCCGTCCGCGAACTCCGCATACGCCTCGTCGACCACGACCACCGCATCGTGCGCGAGGAGCCGCTCCAACTCCTCGATAGCGACGGCGTTGCCCGTCGGGTTGTTCGGCGAGGCGAGGAAGATCAGCTTGGCCCCGGCCGCCAGCGCCTTCTCCATCGGCTCAAGGTCCAGCGTGAAGTCCTCGCGGCGGGGAACCTCCACGACCTGCGCGCCGTAGGTGCGGGCGACAAACTCGTAGATGCCGAACGTGGGCGGCGCGTTCACCACACCGTCACCCGGCGAGAGGAAGAGCCGCGCCGTCAGGTCCAGCAGCTCATCGGAGCCGTTGCCAACAACGATCCGATCCGGATCGGCCCCCACGTACTCGGCGATCGCCTCCCTCATTCGCCGCTGCTCGGGGTCGGGATAGATGTGATAGCGCGGATAGCTGGCCAGCGCCTCGCGCACCTTAGTGGAGGAGCCATACGGGTTCTCGTTCCCATCCAGCTTGACGATTCGCTCCTCTGGGATACCCAATCGCTTGGCTAGTATCTCCGGTGGCTCCACCGACGCATAGCCTGGCATCGCTACCAGGTCTTGCCGGGCCAGTCGCAGGATATCCTTGTCGGGGGACACGCTCACTCTAGCGCCGCCTCTCCAGCCTTCGCTCGATGGCCCGCGCGTGGCCCTCGAATCCCTCTGCCCGCGCTATGGCGACGGCCGCCGGGCCCAGCTTCGCCAGCGCCTTGTCGTCGAGAGCAACAACGCTGGTCGCCTTGAGAAAGTCCTGCACGCCGAGGGGCGAGGCGAAACGAGCGCTGCCTCCAGTGGGCATCACGTGGCTGGGCCCCACCGTATAGTCGCCTATGGACTCCGCGGATTCTGCACCGACGAACACGGCGCCCGCGTTGCGCACCTTCTTCACCAACTGCTCCGGCTTGTCGACGTGCAAGCAGAGGTGCTCCGGCGCAAACTCGTTAGCCAGCTCCAACGCCTGGTCCAGATCGTCTACCACGGCGACGCCGCCGCGCGCCTCCATCGATGCGCGAGCGACCTCCTGACGCCCGAGCCCAGCCACCTGCGACTGGAGATCGCCCAACACCTTGCTCACCAGTTCGTCGGAGGTGGAGATGAGGATCGCGGTCGCCAGCTCATCGTGCTCGGCCCCTGCCAGGAGGTCGGCCGCCACCAGCTTGGCGTCAGCGCCGCCATCGGCGATCACGACCGTCTCTGAGGGCCCGAACACGCCATCCAGTCCAACCATGCCGTAAACTCTCTTCTTCGCCTCGGTCACGAATACGTTCCCCGGGCCGCAAATCTTATCCACCCGCGGTATGGACTCCGTGCCGTAGGCAAGGGCGGCGATGCCCTGAACGCCCCCCGCACGGAACACCCGACTCACCCCCGCGATGTGAGCCGCGACCAGCTTCAGCGGCGACACGCTCCCATCCGGCAGGGCCGGCGTGGCCATTACCAACTCCTCTACGCCTGCGACCATCGCCGGTATGGCGATCATGAGGACGGTGGAAGGATAAACGGCTGCCCTGCCGGGCACGTACATGCCGACTCGGGATAGCGGGCGAACCTGCTGGCCCACGCCGTCCTTCCGAAAGTCCCGCAGAGTGTGCTCCATCTGCCTCTCGTGGAAGCGCCGAATCTGAACAGCCGCCTCCCGTAGCGCGCGGATCAGGCCGGCGTCGAGGTGCTCAGGGGAGGCGGCAACGCGGTGGACTACGACGCCGACACTATCAAGATGCGCTTGGAGATGTTGAATACGACGGCGGATACGGACACCACGGCGTCCATTATCAATGACATTAGCACTCCTGACGAGTTCGATGGCTCTGGGTACACGAACCAAGCGGCTGGTGGCAACACGATAGGCTCGAAGGTGACAGAAGTGGACGGTACGAATGCGAGGTTCGACAGCAGTGTCACCGCAGCGTTCGGGGCGCTCTCGGCTGGGACACGTAATATCGTCGGCTGCATCATCTACCGTGACAAGGGTGGAACGGATGCGAATGATGAGATGGTCTGCTGGATCGATACCGGCGGCTTCAACTTCGCGGCTAACGGCTCGACGGTG
>JADFKX010000089.1 GCA_022564695.1 Chloroflexota bacterium
AGAAGCGCCGTTGTGTATAAGTACAAACCTGGAAAGCGCCGCCGCGCCCTCAAGGGGTATGTCCTTCCTGACGAGAAGGCGGAGCGCAGGCGCAGGCGTCTGCGCTGGCGCCGCACCTTCATCGTTCTCGCCGTGCTGGCGGCGGTTGCCGGCGCGGTGGTCCTCTACCGCTCGCCCCTGCTGCGGGTACAGGAGGTACAGGTGGTAAACGCCACCAGCACCAGCCCTGAACGGATCGCCGAGCTGGCCGACCTTGAGGGCGCCAGCATGTTCAACCCCCCTCTGGATGAGGCCGAAGCGCGCATCGTCGCCTTGCCGCTCGTCAAAGGGGTCCAGGCCCAGCGCCGATGGCCCAACAAAGTGCGCATCGAGGTAATCGAGCGTACCCCCTGGGGCTACTGGGACCTGGCCGGCACGTCCTACGTCATCGACAGCGAGGGGGTCATCCTGCCCAACGTGAAGCCGCCCAAGGACGCCCCCGTCATTCACGATGTCGGCGACCCGGCGACCTTATCTGCCGGCGATCGCGTTGACGCGGACGCCGTACGCCTGGCCCAAGCGCTGATCACATTGGTGCCGGACCAGCTAACCCTCAGAATCACGCAGTTCGAGTACACACCGGAGAAGGGGCTGTCCGTTGTGACCGACGCGAATTACCGCGTAGTCATGGGAGACAGCCAGAACGTTGACTACAAGCTGGCGGTCTGGAAGACGGTGGAAGAGGACATCGGACGCGAGGCCATGGCGGGCCACGTACTCGATCTGCGCTTCCGCGACCGCCCGTCTTTCCAATGAGCGAAAGGAGGCGATGACGAGGTGAAAGACAACATTCTGGCCTCCATAGACGTGGGTAGCAGCAAGATATGCACCCTCGTCGGCGAGCTCACCCCGGATGTGGACGTGCGCATCCTCGGCGTGGGTATAACCGCCTCCCACGGCGTCAAGAAAGGGATGGTGGACAACATTCAGGAAGCGACGGAGGCGATTGCCAGCTCTGTCGAGAAGGCGGAGCGCTCCAGCGGCAGCCGCGTGCTGAGCGCCCACGTAAGCATCAACGGCAACCACGTGAACTCGTTGAACAACCGCGGCGTCGCCACCATTCCCGGCCGTGAGCGGCCTATCACCCAGCAGGACATCGACCGCGCCATCGAGGAGGCCCAGGCACTGAACCTCCCCACCAACCGCGAGATACTGCACGTCGCCCCCCGCTTCTTCGTCGTCGACGGGCAGGAGCAGGTCAGCGATCCGGTAGGGATGTACGGCCAGCGTCTGGACATGGAGACGCATATCGTAAGCGGCTCCCTCACCGCCGTGCAGAACCTCACCCAGTGCGTGGAGGGCGCCGGCGTGCAGGTGGAAGCGCTGGTTCTTTCCCCCATGGCGGCAGCGGAGGCGGTGCTGGAGGAGGAGGAGAAACGGCAGGGCATCATTGTGGCGGACATCGGCGGCGGCACCACCGGCATCGCCGTGTTCGTGGACGGCGCCGTGTTCCACACCTCGGTGCTGCCGGTAGGAGGCTACCACCTGACCCACGACCTGGTCGCCGGCCTGCGTGCCCCCTTCTCCGCCGCCGAGGAGCTGAAGATGGAGCACGGTTCCGCGCTGCCGTCCCGGATCAACCCTGAGGACGTTGTGGAGCTGGAAGCGTTCGGCGGCAAGCGCCGGAAGGAGACGTCCCGCCGCCGTGTGGCGGAGATCCTCCAGGCCCGCGTGGAGGAGATACTGGAGATGATCTACATCGACGCCAAACGCGCCGGATTCGACGAGATGGTGGCGGCCGGCCTCGTCCTCACCGGCGGCTCTGCCAGCCTCCCCGGCATCGACGAACTGGCCGAGCAGGTGCTGCGTATGCCTGTACGCATCGGCCGGCCGAGGGGGATCCACGGCCTGGCCGACACGTTAGACGACCCGGCTTATGCGGCCAGCGTGGGCCTTCTGCACTGGTCGGTCCAGGAAAACGGCCACAATGGCCACAAATCAGGCATCAGCCTCAAGTCACCGTTTGAGTTCAGTGGGGTGCTGAATACCGCCAAACGGTGGTTGAAGGCGCTCATCCCGCAGTAGAGAGATGAGCCAGCAAACGCTATTCCCGATCAACCCTCAAGAGGAAAAGGAGGACGCTGTGGCAGGCATAGACCTAGACGGACTCCCCCCCATCAAGGTAGTGGGCGTGGGCGGCGGCGGCTGCAACGCCGTCAACCGCATGGTGGAGGCCCGCATCCATGGTGTTGAGTTCGTGGGGATCAACACGGATACCCAGGCCCTCATGCGCTGCGACGCGGAGAGCCGCATCCGCATCGGCGACCGCATAACGCGCGGGCTGGGCGTGGGCGGCGACCCGGAACGCGGCCGCCAGGCCGCTGAGGATTCCCGCGATGAGATCAAGGAGACGATCAAGGACGCGGATATGGTGTTCATCACCGCCGGCATGGGCGGCGGTACCGGCACCGGCGCCGCGCCGGTGATAGCCCAGATAGCCAAAGACGCCGGCGCCCTCACCATCGCCGTCGTTACCAGGCCGTTCTCCTTCGAGGGGGCGAAGCGCAAGGCGAACGCCGATGGCGGCATCGCCAACCTCCAGCAGGAGGTCGATACGCTCATCGTCATCCCTAACGACCGGCTGCTGGCCCTGGCCGACGAGAAGACGACTGTCGTCGAGTCGTTCCTCATGGCCGACGATGTGCTGCGCCAGGGGATACACGGCATCTCCGAGCTGATAACCATGCCCGGAGACATCAACCTGGACTTCGCCGACATCCGCCGCATCATGTCGGAGGCCGGCCCCGCCATCATGGCGATCGGCCGCTCCAGCGGCGAGAACAGGGCTGTTGAGGCCGCTCAGGCCGCCATCTCCAGCCCCCTGCTGGACGTCAGTATCCACGGCGCCACCGGTGTCCTGTTCAACATCACCAGCTCCGGCGACCTGGGGCTGCACGAGCTGAACATGGCGGCCCAGATCATCGCCGAGGTGGTGGACCCGGACGCGGAGATCATATTCGGCACCGCTACCGACCCCACGCTTGGCCAGGAGGTGAAGCTGACGCTCATCGCTGTGGGATTCGCCGCCCAGGAGACGCACGAATCGCAAGCTGAAGAGGAGGAATTCAGGCGGATACGGTCGGAGGCCATGGAGAACGTGGCCGACACCGATCTGCCGACCTTTCTTCGTAGACCCGTTAACATCCGTTAACTAACGTCGGGCCCTGCTTCCGGCAAGGCGGGACCCGACACTTCGAAGCAATCGCGCCTGTCTGGCGACAGGCAGGTCTGCCCGCTCCGGCGGGCGTGAGTGAAAGGGGAGTCTCATAGGATAGAACCAACGCAGCTTGACTGCTAGCACGAACGTCCCCACAACGGGTGGGGACAGGTCTGCCCGCAACGGGCAGATAGGCGCCGCGGGGCTGTTTGCCTCCCCAGACATTCCCGCGGCGTCATGCTGTCTGGAGAGGCGTATCGCTACAGCGTGACAAGCTGGAAGCCTTCGTCAATGAGGCTGGCCACGCTTGGATCACCGATAGGGAGGATATCTGTGAGGAACCTTGTTACGGGATTGGAAAGCGTCTGATAGGGCGATAGGCGGTATTACTTCGGCGAGCCCGAGTCTACCTGGGCCAGGAACTCCGAAAGCAGCTGTGAGATGCGCTCCGGCTGCTCGATGGCCGTCATGTGTCCGGACCCCGCTATCGTCTCCAGTCGCGCGCCGGCGATCCCCTCAGCGATGCGCTGCGCCTTGTCCGGCGTAGTAGCTAGGTCCTCGCTACCCACGATCACCAGCGTAGGTACCTTGATCTCCGATAGCCGCCCCAGCACGCTCGTTCGGCGCGTCACCGCCTGCGTCGCCAGCTCCAAGCCTTCCGTATTCACGGCGAGGAACTGCTGCCGCAGATGGGCAAGCGTCTGCGTCTGGCCCTGGATGAAGGCCTGGCTGAACATGAGGGGCAGGACAGCGTCCACCACGGCCTGCGGCCCCTGGGCCTTGGCCGTTGCAGCCATCGCCTCGTACTGCGGCCGCCGCTCCGCCTCCTCCTCCTCCGCCGAGGTGTCCAGCAGCGACAGGGAGCGAACGTCCCCCGGATGGGCCAGCGCCAGTCGCATATCCACCATGCCACCCATGGACAGCCCCACCATGTGGGCCGGCGAGGCGCCCCACTGCTCCATCAGGGCGTGCAGGTTCTCCGCCTCGTCCTCCAGGCTGTGCCCCTCCGCGCCGACTGAAGAGCCACCGTGCCCCAGGAAATCGTAACTGATACACCGGTAGCGGGAGGAGAGCGTCTCCATCTGGGGGTCCCACATGTGTCGGTCGAAGGTCAGCCCGTGGGCGAACACCACGGGGAAGCCGGACCCCTTCTCTTCGTACAAGTACTGGTTGCCGTTCACCGTTGTCGTTGGCATGGGCGTTCCTCCCTGTTGCACTAGGGCGGGATGTGGCCCCATTATACGAACAACGATAGAGCCGTCAATCCACCATGCGAGTACCGTTACCGCCCTGGCTGGCCCACAACCGTCGACGACAGGCGATCGCCGGCGGCGCGGCGGCGTTTCTGACGCTCGTTATCACAGTAGGCGTCCTGGCCGCGGCAGGTGTCTTCTCCGGCGGCAACTCTCAAGTCCTCAACGGCATCACGACGCCTGAGCCGAGCGCTACGGCCATCCCCACACCGTCGCCCACACCGCCCCCCACCGAGCCCACCCTCCTTAACGGCCGCCTCGTCTACCCCGATCAGTTGCCTGATATCGAGAGCCGCCTCCCCCTGGCCATCATGCTCGATAACTTCGTCGACGCCCGGCCGCAGATCGGGTTGGAGAAGGCGGACCTGGTGTTCGAGGCTGTGGCCGAGGGCGGCATCACCCGTTTCCTCGGCATCTTCTGGAGCGATGAGCCCGGACTCATCGAGCCCGTGCGCTCCGCCCGCGTCTACTACCTGGACTGGGCGGCCGGCCTGGACGCGATCTACGTCCACTGGGGCATGGCCAGGTCCAGTGTGGCCGCGGCCGACGTCCCCTCCGCCTTCTCCCGCCTGGGCCTGCGCCGCTTCGACGGGTTCTCCATGGGAGGGCCCTACTTCTCCCGCGACCCTGACCGTTTGGGCCCGCACGACGGCATCGCCAACACCACCGCCATGTGGGAGCTGGCCGCCGACAACGGCTGGAGCGGACCTCCCCAGATCGAGGCGTGGCTGTTCAAGGAGGACGAGCCCGGGCGGGCGCGCGATGCGGGAGCGACGGCGGCGCCGACCATTGATATCGGCTTTGGCGGACCGTTCTTCTCCGACTACGCCGTCACCTGGGAGCACGACCCGAAGACGAACGGCTACCTGCGCAGCCAGGGCGGCGCCCCTCACGTGGACGGCGGCTCCGGCAACCGGATCCAGGCCAGGAACGTCGCCGTGGCGGTCACGTCCGTGCGCTCAGTCGGCGACGGCACGTCTCACCTGCAGTATCAGACCACGGGCAGCGGCGAGGCGGTGGTGTTCCAGGACGGCGTGGCGATCCCCGGCACCTGGTCCAAGCCTGACTCCTTCTCTCGCATCCGCTTCTTCGACGCCGAGGGGAACGAGATCGCGTTCAACCGCGGCCAGACCTGGATCGAAGTGCTCTCCTTCAGCGACCCGTTGAGCTACTAGGCGACAGGCCGCAGATCATCACAGGCAACTAATCTGCGTTCAACCGTGGCTAATTCGCACGCTGGTTCGTGATGCATTTCACCACTAAATATTGTGGTATAGGGCTTGACAACCCCAACATCTAGTGCTATCGTGTCCTTTGCGCCCCCTTATTACGGGGGGCGTAGCGGTTCTAAAGAGCGTACGTGAGTTCTGTCA
This sequence comes from Chloroflexota bacterium, assembly GCA_022564695.1. GTDB lineage: Bacteria > Chloroflexota > Dehalococcoidia > SM23-28-2 > RBG-16-64-32 > JADFNQ01. Next base: position 5,823 of record JADFKX010000089.1, read on the forward strand.
AGTCGAGGTGCAACAGATGGCCAAACAGCATGACGATATTGCCCGGCGAATAGCGAAGAAGGTTGGGGGAGACTACAACCCAGTGAAGGGGCCTGACATTGTCACGCCTCAGCAAGTCATTGAGGTCGGCACGGATCCCAATCAGGTCTCCGCGGAGATGAAACAGGTCGCTCGTTACAACAAGCCGCGCTACGTCGCTGGCCCCAACCCCTTTGTCAAGGCTGCGCTTAAGAGCACCCAAGGCACGGGCATCGGCGTCATGGACGGAAAGGGAAACATCGTCAAGCGCGGACGGAGCAAGGGTAAGTGAACTGCCCGTTCTGCGGCCACCCAGATTCCAGAGTCATCGACTCCCGGCCCGATGAGGCCGGCGTCCGCCGTCGCCGCGAGTGCCAGGAGTGCAACCGCCGCTTCACCACCCTCGAGAAGATCGAGCTGGGCGGCGTCGCCATCGTCAAGAAAGACGACTCGCGCGAGGAGTTTGGCCGCGAGAAGGTGATCGCGGGCGTGCGCAGGGCGTGTGAGAAGCGACCGATTCCCTCCGGCGCCATCGAGGCGCTGGCGGACGAGGTGGAGAAGGCGGTGTACGCCCAGGGGAAGGCGGAGGTGCCTTCGAGCTACATCGGGGAGCTGGTGATGGAGCGGCTGCGGGGGTTGGACCACATCGCCTACATCCGCTTCGCCTCCGTGTACCGCGCCTTTGCGGACGTGGAGGAGCTGGAGCAGGAGCTGGCGGCGCTGAAGGCGGGCTGGCGGCGGCCGGACGTGCCCCGGGACCAGATGGCGCTGCTGCCGGAGGCCGAGCCGAAAGCACCGAAGCCGCGTCTGCTGCGGGTGCGGAGGCCCAAGACGACTGCGGAGCCAGCGGAGCGCCGAGCGAAAGGAGCCACGAATTGAGCAAGCTGACGGAGAGCGAGTACGAGGAGTATATGCAGCTACTGAAGACGTGGGTGCAGGCGGACAAGGCGCTGGAGGGGCAGACGCAGCCGTCCGGCGGGGAGGCCCCGGCCCAGGCCCGCAGCGCCTACGCAGCGGTTCAGGACTTCCGGTCGCGATACGGGCTGGACGGGGAGGAGAGGGGCGCGGAGGCGCAGCCGGTGGCGGAGGGGAGGAGGTAGGGAGAGGTTGCCACCCATGACCTGACTGGACAAACGGAGATAGCGGAAGCAAACGGCAGGACCGGAAAGCAACTGGATAAGCGGTAACGGAGGGGTAACCAGTGACACTCGACACCAGACCAGAGGTGACCACGGATGTAGAAGCGAGGCAGGCCTCGCCCCTACGCCGCCACTTCACCCGCCCGGACGTCGACCCATACGATGAGCTGGAGTGGGAGAGCGATCGCACGGCCATTATCGCCGGCGCGGACGGGGAACCCGTGTTCGAACAGAAGGGTGTCGAGTTCCCCGCGTCCTGGTCGCAGAACGCCACCAATATCGTCGCCTCCAAATACTTCCGCGGCCCCCTCAGCGACTCCGCCGCAGAGGCCCCCCACCGTGACGCCCCCATCCGCGAGCACTCCGTCAAGCAGCTCATCGACCGCATCGTCAACGGCATCGCGGACTGGGGCCGCGCCGGCGACTACTTCGCGGACGAAGAGGAGGTCACAACCTTCCACGCGGAGCTGAAGCACATCCTGGTCAACCAGAAGGCCTGCTTCAACTCCCCCGTCTGGTTCAACCTGGGCATCGAGGAGAAGCCCCAGTGCTCCGCCTGCTTCATCCTCTCCATAGACGACTCCATGGACTCCATCCTTGAGTGGTACCGCACGGAGGGGAGGATATTCAAGGGCGGCTCCGGCTCCGGTATCAACCTATCGCAGCTGCGCAGCTCCAAGGAGCGGCTCACCGCCGGCGGCCTCGCCTCCGGGCCGGTGTCCTTCATGCGCGGCGCCGACGCCATCGCCGGCACGATCAAGTCCGGCGGCAAGACACGCCGCGCCGCCAAGATGGTGATCCTCAACATCGACCACCCCGACATCGAGGAGTTCATCGACTGTAAGTCGAAGGAGGAGCGGAAGGCGTACGCGCTGGGCGAGGCGGGCTACGACGTCTCCCTGGACGGCGACGCCTGGATCTCCATCCAGTACCAGAACGCCAACAACTCCGTCCGTGCCAGCGACGAGTTCATGCGGGCCGTTCTGGACGATCAGGAGTGGCAGACGCGCTACGTCACCACGGGAGAGCCCGCCAAGACCTACCGCGCCCGCGACCTGATGCGCCGGATCGCCCAGGCCGCCTGGGAGTGCGCCGACCCCGGCATGCAGTACGACACGATCATCAACGACTGGCACACCTGCGCCAACAGCGGCCCCATCAACGCCTCCAACCCCTGCTCAGAGTACATGCACCTGGACAACTCCGCCTGTAACCTCTCCTCCATCAACCTCCTCAAGCTCCTCAACGAGGCGGGCGAATTC
>JADFKX010000239.1 GCA_022564695.1 Chloroflexota bacterium
TGTCCTGTACCCCATTGGCCGCAGCGCCACGCCGTGAACGAGGGCACGACGAACGAGGAAGAAGCCGCCGAGCGGGTCACTAACGGTGCGCACCCGGTCCAGTAAGAGAGCCTGAGCCAGCCACTTACACAAGCGGGATACCGCTTGGCGCGCCCACCCGCCGAGGGCATCAAGGTGGCCACCGGCTCCGTAGCGGGTTCCGATGACCATATCGGCGCCGGTTATTTGAGCCTGGCGGAGGAGCGTCACCACCCGTTCCGGCGGGTGCTGCAAGTCAGCATCCAGCACGCAAACGTACTCTCCCCGCGCCCGCTCAATACCAGTGACTGCTGCTGTTGCCAGTTCTCCACGTCGCTCCTCCCCATGTCGCTCTATCACACGCACAGGAAGAGAGGTTCTCAACCCGCGGATCACCTCTGGGGTCTCATCGTCGCTATCGTCCACAAAGATGAGTTCACAGGGCAGGCCGGAGAGGGCTGCCTCAAGCCGCTGGATCAGCGGGCCCACATTCTCCCGTTCGTTACGGGTGGGCACTACCACAGACAACAACATGGCCATAGCGCGTCTACAGTGTGAACCTAGCCTGCCAGTCGGCCATATGCTCCAATTTCGATGGTTTCCTAGTAGTCGCTGGCTTCATCGTGCTCCTCCTCTGTCAGAGCTACGGACCAGCGCTTCACGAGCTGGGCGACGGCCGCCGCTAGGCGCTGCCGCACTGGTTTGATCGTCAGTACGGCTAAGGCCATCACGGTGACGGCAGTGATCAGATAACCGAGGCGCACAGCCGAGGGCTCGTGATACTCCAGCACGATCTGGTGACGGCCGGGCGCCTCCGGCTCTAGGAGCAGGAACCCCACCGGGTCCGGCGACAGATCGACCTTCGTGCCCTCGGCCCGGGCGGTCCAGCCTCGGTCGTAAGTGGTCCGCACCAGCAGGCCCTGCCCGGGGGCCAGGTCTGCGGTGATGGTCATTCGGGCGGACCCGTCCACCTGGAGGCTGCCGGCGTCTACTCCTTCGCTGCTCTCCACCGCCTGGACGTAGGCCTCAAGGCCATCGCGGTCAAGCACGTTTTCGATGGACGGGAGAGCCTGGAACCGGGAGAGGCTGACCAGTTGCACCGGTTCAGGGCTGTCCGTGGGCACCTCGTAGACTGTGTCGCCTTCGTAGCTGAACCTTTCGGGCAGCAGACCGTTGAACTTATCGGGATAGACAAAATCCTTGTAGTGGACCTTGGAATCGGGGAAGTTAACGACCATGTAGCGCACGTTGAGCGCCTTGGCCCACATAACGGCCAGCTCCCCATCCTCTCCATTGTTAATCTGGTAGACAACATGGTCCCACCACTGGTTCACGGCGCCACCGTCGTGCCCGCCGCGTACCTGGGGCACGCTGGCGAAGGCGTTCAACCAGAACGCATGAGTGCCAGTGGCGTAGACCCGTGCGCCCTCGCCGTTGTCATCCAGCCAGCGGGCCACCTGATACTCCGAGGTCTGCCTTACGTCGGCGTTCGCCTCGGTGGCACTCCAGGCGGCGCGCGGGAAGGGCAGTGAGATGACGACAATTGCCGCTACCACCACGGCCACCAGTGTCGGCGCCGCCAGCTTCCCCAGGTCAGCGGCGTTGGACCGCAAGCGGTCATAGACAACGGTGACAAGCATCGCTCCCAGGATGACTGCGGCCATGTTGAGTTCAGGCGCGTAGCGGAACGGCTGGGGGGCCACGTTGAGGCCAAACTGGTACTGGCCGTAGACGATGACGGCGAAGATCGCGAACCAGGCCGCTGGGATGAAGAGCTTTTGCCGCTGGGGCTTGCCGCTAAACGTCACATAGCAGATTCCGGCGACGGGCACGCCCAGGACGAGCAGCAGGACGGGGTTGAAATCCAACGAATTGTTTGAGGGGTTCCCGAAGGCCAATGATGCTTTCACGAACGATTGGTTGAACCAGAACGCGCTCAGGCCGTAAGCGATGACGGCGACGGCGAGCGCGCTTATCAGCTTGCGCCCCGGCTCTCCCAGCAACATCTCCGAAAAC
>JADFKX010000240.1 GCA_022564695.1 Chloroflexota bacterium
CCCGGCGCGCCTCCCCGGCGGCGTCGCGGCCGTAAAGGTAAGCCCAGCCGCCTACGTCGAGCCCCTCCGCCCTGAGAGCGGAAGCGATCTCCCGCCAGGGGCGGCCCTGGTCGAACCAGCGGGGGCCGTCGTGGGCCTTTACCAGAGCGCCGCGACAGCCCGCGTCCCGCAGCCTGGCAGCGACCTTTACCGGATCACCGCCGTCGCAGCGCCGCCAGTTCCAGATCCACACCCACTTGCTGGAGAGAGTATCCGTCATCGCAACCCCATTCTGTGGCCCGAGGCAGCCATCTCAAACCCCTATCCGGCAGCAAAACGCAGTTGACAGGGGATGCGGTCAGTGCCGATACTTAGCGCACGCTCAGATATCCCTGGAAGGAGCCATCATGTCCGAGACCGGCAAAGCAGCCGTCTTCTTCGACACAGGCAAGCCCTTCGAGATACGGGAGTACCCCGTGCCCGACCCCGAGCCGGACGCCATCGTCGTCCGCGTCACCTCCGCCGGCATCTGCGGCTCCGATCTGCACGTCTGGCGGGGCGATCTCCGTGTCGCCATGATGGGCCCCGGCCCTCGCATCCTCGGCCATGAGATGACCGGCTACGTACACAAGCTGGGGTCAAACGTCACCACAGATTCGCAGGGCCGGCCGCTGAAGGAAGGCGACCGCATCGTCTACCCGTACTTCTTCCCCTGCCGTCGCTGCTACCAGTGCCTGCGCGGCGAGTTCGCGGCCTGCCAGATAAAGTACCCACCACCGCCCATCTCAGACAACGCTCCCCACTTCACCGGCGCTTACGCCGAGTACTTCTACATGAAGACCGCCGCTTTCGTGTTCAAGGTCCCGGACGACCTGCCCGACGAGATGGTCACAACCGTCAACTGCGCCCTCTCCGAGGTGATCTACGGCCTCCAGAAGGCCGGCCTGAAGATGGGCGACACGCTGGTCATCCAGGGCGCCGGCGGCCTCGGTATCAACGCCACGGCCGTGGCCAGCGCCATGGGCGCGGGCATGATCATCGTCATCGATGGCGTGCCGGAGCGGCTCAAGCTCGCCAAGGCCTGCGGCGCCGACGAGGTGATCGACCTCAACGAGGCGCCTGCCCCCATGGACCGGTCGTCCAAGGTGATGTCCCTCACCGGCGGCCGCGGCGCTGACATCGTCGCCGAGTTCGTCGGCCTGCCTGCCGTCATCCCGGAGGGGATACAGATGCTGCGCTCCGGCGGAACCTACCTGGAGGTCGGTAACATCAGCCTGGGCCAGACTGTGGCGATCGATCCCTCCCAACTGGTGTGGGGCAACAAGGACATCATCTCCGTCAACATGTACGACCCCTGGATCCTGCCGGTGGCGCTGGACTTCCTCAGCCGCAACAAGGACCGCTTCCCCCTGGCCAGCATCGTCTCCCACAAGTATCCCCTGGACAAGATCGACGAGGCGTTCCAGCAGGCCGAGTGGGAGGGGAAACAGACGGCCACCTTGCGGGCCGTCATCACGCCCTAGACGCTAGAGCGGCCCTACGGTTTCCCCCTGCCGGACGCGAACTCCTCCTTCGCCCGCTGAAGCAGCTCCGGCTCCAGCGCCACCTCGACTCCGGTCATAGCCAGCGCCTGCGCAACCTGCACCATCGCAGCGTGCGCCGCGTCCGTCGCGCACACCTCCGTGAACGCCGGCGTGTGGTTGAACGCCATCGCCCCAATGCCGAACATCGGGTGGATCGAGGGGAGCGCCTGGCTCACGTTCCCCATGTCCGAGCTGCCGGTGGAGTCCAGCCGCACGTCGATGAAGGTGCGCCCCAGCGACTCAGCGTTGGCGCGGTAGGCGGCGGCGAGCGACGTGTTGTTGCGCATCGGTGCGTACGGCCAGGGCTTCCAGTCGATCTCCACAGTCGCCCCGGAGGCGGACGCCCCAGCCTCGAAGCAGCGCTCCACCCTGCCCTTCAGCTCTTCCAGATAGGCGGGCCGCAGCGCCCGCACGTAGAACCTCCCGGCCCCCCTGGCCGTCCCC
>JADFKX010000090.1 GCA_022564695.1 Chloroflexota bacterium
ACCGAGCCAGAGGCCTCCCACAGCCTGGTGGAGCTTGTCCGCAGGAACTGGAGCCTGGCCCGCAGAGCCCTGGCGGATGTCTTCTTCCCCAACGGGCCGATCGAGTTGCAGCGCTGGTACTCCAACAGCCTCCGAGAGTCGGTGTCGCCGGAAGTGGCAGCTAAGTACCTGGAGTTCTTTGCCAGCGCAGACGTTAGGCCATATCTGCCGCAGGTGAAGGCCCCAACCTTGGTCCTCCACCGGCGCCGCGCTCGCAACATCCCCATCGCGGCCGGGCGGGCAGTGGCTGCGCTGATCCCGGGTGCCCGCTTCGTCGCTCTGGATGGCGATATAGGCCATTCGCTGTTCGGCGACACCTCGTATGTGGAAACCGTCACGAAGTTCCTGGATGAGGGTCGCGCTCAGGCGTCGGCTGCCGAGCCAGCCGAAGCGGGTGCATTCCGCACCGTCCTGTTCACGGATGTGGAGGGCTCGACGGCGCTGACGCAGCGGCTGGGGGACGCCAGGGCGCGGGATGTCCTCCGTGAGCATGAGCGCATGGTGCGGGCGGCGCTGAGTTCGCACGGGGGCGCGGAGGTGAAGACGATGGGGGACGGGTTCATGGCCTCGTTTACCTCGGCGACGGGGGCGCTAGAGTGCGCCATCGCCATGCAGCGGGCGTTCGCTGAGCACAACGAGTCGGCGGAGGAGCCGATAAAAGTGCGTGTAGGGCTGAACGCCGGGGAGCCGATAGCGGAGGACGACCCAGACGGGCGAGCGGACCTGTTCGGGACGGCGGTGAACCTGGCGGCACGGATCGCGGGGGAGGCGGAGGGTGGCGAGGTGCTGGCCTCGGACGTGGTGCGACAGCTTGTGGCGGGGAAGCGGTTCCTGTTCGCGGACCGGGGCGAGACGGCGCTGCGGGGGTTCGAGGAGCCGGTGCGGCTGTATGAGGTGCACTGGCGTGAGGAGGGGTGATGGAGCCGCAGATCATTCGTCTATAACGCAGCATAGAAGCGTGAACTGGCGAGAGGAGTAGCAGTTAGATGGCACTCTATATGGACCTCCACAAGGTCGAAGGAACGAGTGCGGAAGATGTCGCGGAGGCCCACATGAAAGATGAGGAGGTTCAAGAGAAGTACGGTGTCAAGTACCTGACATACTGGTTCAATGAAGCGGTCGGCAAACTCTTTTGCCTGGTAGAGGCGCCAAGCGTGAACGCGGCTGTCAGGGTGCACCGTGAGGCTCATGGCCTCATTGCGGACGAGATTATCGAAGTCGAGGCGAGGGCCGTAGAGGGTTTTCTGGGCAAGGTCGAGGATGCCCCAGCGGCGACCGAGCCGTCTGCGGCAGGCAGTCAGCCGACCGAAGATACCGCCTTTCGCACAATCATGTTCACTGACATGGAGGGTTCGACTGCTACCACCCAGCGCCTGGGCGACGCCGGGGCGATGGAGCTTCTCCGTGCTCACGACGTCATCATTCGCGACGCATTGAAGGTCTACGGCGGCCGTGAAGTGAAGCATATGGGCGACGGTATCATGGCCTGCTTCGCCTCCGTCTCAGGCGCTGTGGAGTCCGCCATCGCCACCCAGCGGGCATTCGCCGTCTATAACGAGGAGAATGCCGACGTCCCTATCCGCGTTCGCATTGGCTTGAGCGCTGGCGAACCAGTGCAGCAACACCGTGATCTGTTCGGTGCTGCCGTCCAACTGGCGGCTCGCATCTGTAGACACGCCGAGCCGGGCCAGATCTTGGTCTCGAATGTGATACGAGAGCTCTGCCTCGGCAAGCGGTTCCCGTTTGCGGACCGTGGCGAGACGGTGCTGCGCGGCTTCGAGGAGCCGGTGCAGCTGCATGAGGTGCGCTGGCGTGAGGAGCGGCAGGGCCAATGATTAACCGACGTTTGGAAAGGAGCTAATGATGAAAAATCTCAAGGGCCGCACGGCCATCCTCACGGGCGCCTCGAAGGGGATCGGCGTCTACGTGGCCCGGGCGCTGGCGAAACAGGGCATGAACCTTGTCCTGGCGGCGCGCTCTGCCAGCGCGTTGGAGGAGGTGCGCAAGGCAGTTGAGCGCCTCGGCGTGAGAGCTATCGCCGTTCCCACGGACGTTGGAGACAGATCGGCGCTGGAATCGCTGGTCGAGAGATCGCGGTCCGAGTTCGGAGCTATCGACGTTCTCGTCAACAACGCCGGTATCGAACTCATACTGGCGTACCACAAGCTAACGCCTGAGGAGATCGAACAGATTGTGAACGTTAACCTTGTCGCGCCCATGCACCTTACGTGGCTGGTCCTTCCCGGCATGCTGGAGCGAGGGCAAGGGCATATCATCAATATGTCCTCGCTGGCCGGCAAGGCCGGCCCGGCCTGCAATGAGGCGTACGGCGCGACGAAGGCCGGGCTCATCGGGTTTACGCAGTCGCTGCGGGCCACGTACCACGACTCCGGGGTCAGCGCATCAGTGGTGTGCCCCGGTTTCGTCGAGGAGGGGATGTACGCGAAGACGAAAGAGGAGTTTGGCCTGGAAGCACCACGCAGGCTGGGTGTATCGAAGCCGGAAGCGGTGGCCAGTGGCGTCATACGGGCGATCAAGAAGGACCTGCCGGAGGTGATCGTTAACCCCGGCCCTATCCGGCCACTGCTGATGATCAACGCTGTTTCGCCGAGTCTGGGCGAGTGGATAGTTGAGCGTATCGGAGCAGCGGCAGTCTTCCGCAAGGTGGCTGAACTCCGTGCGGACCAACGCGTCAAGGCTGAGCAAGACGCAGGTGACACGGGAACCGCGCAATCATGAGCCGTCATCGAGGGAAGAAGTCTTGAGCGAACGTGACGTGGGCGACCGATTTCCGGCGGTTGCCGGCGGTAAGGAGCTAGAGCCGGGTGATAGCTTCTACAAGGAGGAGGTCCAGCTGGCCCTGCGTAACAAGGGCATGCCGCTGGAAGGGCTGCGCTACCCGATCACGCCCACGGGCATGCACTACCTCCTCGTCCACTTCGACATTCCGGAGGTGGATGCCAAGGGCTGGCGGCTGAAGGTGGGAGGGCTGGTCTCCAAGCCGATGAGGTTTACGCTGGACGAGATCAAGGCGCGACCGGCGGTTACTACTGTGGTGACGATGGAGTGTGCGGGCAACGGGCGAGCGCTCATGACGCCGCGGCCGATCAGCCAGCCGTGGCTGCTGGAGGCGATTGGGACCGCGGAGTGGAAGGGCACACCGCTGCGAGGGTTGCTGGAAGAGGCTGGCGTCAACGACGAGGCGATCGAGATCGTCTTCACCGGCCTCGATCGGGGAGTGCAGGGAGGCGAGCTCCATTCCTACGAGCGCAGCCTGAGCACAGCCGAGGCCAGGCGCGATGAGGTGCTGCTGGCCTACGAGATGAATGGCGAGCCGCTTCAGCCGCAGCACGGCTATCCGCTGCGGCTGATCGTGCCCGGCTGGTACGGAATGGCGAGCGTAAAATGGCTGGCCGGCGTAGAGGCCGTGGCGGAGCCGTTCCAGGGGTACCAGATGTCGCAGACTTATCGCTACTCGCAAGAGGCGGACGACCCGGGCGAGCCGGTAACGCTGATCAGGGTGCGGGCGCTAATGATCCCACCTGGGGTACCGGACTTCGCGACGCGCATCCGCCTGGTGGAGGCGGGGCCGGTCAGGCTAAGGGGCAGGGCCTGGGCCGGCAGGTTGGCCGTCTCGAGGGTGGAGGTGAGCGTGGATGGCGGTTTGTCGTGGTCGGAGGCGGAGCCGGGGGAGGAGGTGTCGCCATACGCCTGGCGCGGTTGGTCCTTCGATTGGCGGGCGACGCCGGGCAGGTATACGTTGTGTGTGCGCGCCACGGACAGCGAGGGCAAAGTGCAGTCCGTAGATCAGATGTGGAACTACCAGGGCATGGGCAACAACATGATTCAACATGTAGACGCGGTCGTTGAATAACGCCGAGGCAGTCAATCGGGCAGTTTGGGCGGCGTAAGCCTACCCAGCTACCCTTCCACCTCCTGGATGACGATCGCCTCCTCCGGCAGCTCGAGGAGCGGCTCGGTCGGATCGGCGCCGGTCACGTCACCGCCGGAGGCCTCCGGGGCGAAGGTGCCGTCATGCCCGAACGCCGTCAGCCGGTAGGTTGGTCTGGGGACGCCGAACTCATCGACGGGAATGAAGAAGACGATAACGTTGCCGTCGATCACCACGCGGGCGTTGCTGGCGACGTCCTGCGGTATCTGGTCCACGAAGGAGCTGACGAACAGCTGCCACTGTCCGACGGTCGGGTCCCAGTCCAGCTGGTACCAGAGGTCTGTGTTCTGGAAGTAGTCCCAGTTGAACGGCTCTACGAACTGGAAGTTGTTGGCGGGGTCGCCGTCCGCGTCGAACACGGCAGCGTAGGTGTAGAAGTGGTCGGGGTCTTCCAGCGGAACGTCGCCGTCAAGGACCATCGCCAGCACGATCAGCTCGCCCGGGGGCACCGGGCCCGCCCCGTCGGGGCAGACGGTACGCGTGCCATCGACGAGGCTGTCACAGGGGAAGGCCGTGTTGCCGAACGCCGCCTGGGAGGCCTCCGGGTCGAGATCGAAAATCCCTGCGAAGATGCGCAGGACGTCCTGCTGAGGCGCCGTAAGCCCCGGCGTTGTGCCAAAGATGCTATAGATGAAGTCCCCCCGAGCGTCCCCGAACCGCATGATATTGATATACTCCTGCGGGGTCAGGCCGAAGGGGCCGACGACCGCCCGGTACGCTTCCTCCTCCGCCGAGAGTGCCTCCTCGTCTAAGTCGTCTATCTCATCGACGCCATCGTCGACCTCGTCGTCTTCCGCGTCCAGTTGCGTATCGGGCTCCAGGGGATCGAGGTTGAGGTCCATGTTATTGATCACAAACCGGTCGTCGTACGGTGGGGGTCGGTGAAGGGGAAGGGCCCCAGATCATCCGGTGTCATCAGGGTGAGCGTCGGGATTGTAAGAGGTGGGGCGCCAAGAACGAGCGGCTCACCGACTTCCAGGTGCAGAGGGTCCTCGTTCCTCACGACGATGGTATCGGTGTTAGTCAGCTCAACCTCTAAGAATAGATCGAAGAAGGTATCGTCTTGCGTGAACTCCCCCGTGGACGGCACGTCCGGGTTCTCGGTGATCTGAATCTGACTGTCCTCGCCTTGTATGGTAATCGTCCCGCTGATGCCAAACTGCGGGATGTTGAAGGTGGCGCCGCTCGGCCCGAAGTCGATGGTGGCGGTGCCACTCAGGTCTACGGTCTGCGACTGCTGGAGCGCCAGCGGGGCGGCGCTCACCAGCTCCTCGCTGAGCTCGATCTCCAGCGTGGCCTCTACGGCGAACTGGTATTCGCCGGCGGGCGGCAGCTCCAGAGCGCCGTCCCCCCCGTCGCCGTCGCCTCCGCAGGCGGTGACGAAAATGGCGAGGACGGTGGCAAGAGCAAACAGAGGCAGGAACTTTGGTGTGCGCATTGGGTTGGGCTCCAGTTCTAGGTGGCGCTGCTACGGTCCGAACTAAATCTTAAGAGCCACTATAACCCATTAGGCTCGGTAGGGTGAAGACCGGCGGCGCGATATGCTGTAGGGTAACGGATATCCGTCTAGAAGGAGGCCCAAATATGGCGACGATGCAGTTACAGGTGCAGATTAAGGCGCTACCGGAGGAGGTGTTCGCGTATCTGTCAGACCTGGAGAAGCACCCCGAGTGGAGCCACAGCATGGAGATCAAGAAGACGTTCGAAGGGCAGGTGGGCGTTGGCGCCAGCTACCGGTCCAGGGGCAAGAACTTCGGGATTACGGCCAGCGAGACGGTGGAGGTGACGGAGCACCGGCCGAACGAGCGGTTTGGCTGGCGAACGACGGGTGCGATGGGGATGAAGTTCGGCTGGTCGTTCGAGCTGTCGCCGCGGGAGGGCGGCACGCTGCTCATCGAGCGGTTCGAGCCGCCGAGCGGGCTGGTGGCGGGTCTGATCGGCAAGCTCACTGAGTCGCCCACGCGGAAGGCGATGCAGGAAGGGTTGGGCCGGATCAAAGTGAGGCTGGAGGGGGCTACGGGGGCGAGCCCGGTTCAGGGCCAGGAGGAGAGCGAGACGTCCTCCTAGTCCAGCCTAGTCGAACACCACGGTCTTGTTGCCGTAGACGACGATGCGGTTGCGCAGGTGGAGGTCAACCGCGCGCGCCAGCACCACCTTCTCCAGGTCCTTCCCCTTGCGCACCAGGTCGGCGACGGAGTCGCGATGGCTGGCCCGCACGACGTCCTGATCTATGATCGGGCCCTGGTCGAGCTCCGCGGTGACGTAGTGGGCGGTGGCGCCGATCACCTTGACGCCGCGCTCGTAGGCCTGGTGGTAGGGGCGTGCGCCGGCGAAGGCGGGCAGGAACGAGTGGTGGATGTTGATGATGCGGTTGGGGTAGCGGGCGACGAAGTCGCCGCTGATGATCTGCATGTAGCGGGCGAGGACGATGAGGTCGATGCGCTGCACCTCCAGCGTCTCGATGATCGCCTGCTCCTGGGCGGCCTTGGTGTCAGGGGTGATTGGGAAGTGGTGATAATGGGCGCCGAAGCCGGCGGCGACCGAGCGCAGGTCGGGGTGGTTGCTGATCACCAGCGGCACCTCCGCGCGGAACTCGCCCATGCGCTGGCGGGCGAGCAGGTCGTACATGCAGTGGGCCTGTTGGGAGACGAAGACGGCGATGCGCAGCACGCGGTCGGAGAAGTGGAGGCTCCAGGTCATGCCGAACCGCTCGGCGATGGGGCGGAACGCCTCGGCGATCTCCTCGCGGGGGACGCGGAAGCCGGTCAGTTGCCACTCCACGCGCTGGAGGAAGAGCTCCTGTTCGGAATCGGTGTGCTGGTCGGCGTGGATGATGTTGCCGTCGTTGCGGTAGAGGAAGTCGGAGACGGAGGCGACCAGCCCCTTCTGGTCGGGGCAGGAGAGGAGGAGGACCGCGGTTACGGTTTTATCGTCCATCTTCGTGTGGGATGAAGACATTATAGCCCGGACGGGCCCGTCAGGGCAGCGGTGTTGCGGGGGTGGGGTGGTGGGGTTGACCAGACCGCAGCCTGAAGGCTGCGGCATCGAAGGGACCCTTCCTCCCACACGAGGTAATATGACCCACCCTCCCCAGATTCTTCGCGGAGTGCATTCTGAGCAGGGGACGAGATTCTTCGCTGCGCCTGCCTGCCTGCCTGCAGGCAGGCAGGCGCAGAATGACACACGGAGGGTGTAGATTAGAGCCGCTATGGAGCCGCAAGAGAGAACACGCCCGCGCACTAAAGTACGCGGCTCAATGACAGTAGCCGCCGACTTCAGTCGGCGGGATGGTTAACCGCCATGGAGCCGCGCATCCAGTACCCCCCGACACGTCGGGGCGGTCATGGAAGGCTGAAGCCTTCCTCTACATTTGACGTTTAGGCTAAACTAGCCTCGCAATGGCTGTTCCCATCGAGCTGTACGACACCACTCTCCGCGACGGCACCCAGATGGAGGGGATATCCCTGTCCGTGTCGGACAAGCTGAAGATCGCCCGCAAGCTGGACGAGCTGGGCGTTCACTATATCGAGGGCGGCTGGCCCGGCTCCAACCCGAAGGACGCTGAGTTCTTCGCCCAGGCGCGGGCGCTCACTCTCAGGAACGCCAAGCTGACGGCGTTCGGCTCCACGCGTCGCGCCGGCTCAAAGGCGGAGACGGACCTTAACCTGCGGGCGCTGGTGGACGCCGGCACCTCCGTCGTCACTATCGTCGGGAAGGCGCACGACCGGCAGGTGACGCGCATCCTGGAGACGACTACCGAGGAGAACCTGGCGATGATCGCCGACTCTGTGCGCTACCTGAAGTCGCAGGGGCTGCAGGTGTTTTTCGACGCGGAGCACTTCTTCGACGGCTTCGTCTCCGACCGTAAGTACGCCCTGCAGTGCCTGAAGACGGCGGCCGGCGCCGGGGCGGACTGCGTGGTCCTGTGCGACACTAACGGCGGCACTATCACTTCTACGGTCGCGGAGGTGGTGCGTCTCGTGGTGGGGGAGGTTGACTGCGCTGTGGGAATTCACGCCCACAACGGTGCTGATGTGGCGGTCGCAAACAGCCTGGCCGGCATCGAGGCGGGCGCCACGCAGGTACAGGCGGCGG
>JADFKX010000091.1 GCA_022564695.1 Chloroflexota bacterium
CTACCAGCGTAGCGACGGCTTCATGGGGCTGGACACCGTCACACGCCGCAACCTGGAGCTGTTCGTCTCGCTACGGCCGGACACGCCCCACTCGTCGCTTCTCGCCGTCATCGACCACACGCGCACGGCGATGGGGGCGCGCCTGCTGCGGCGCTGGCTGGGGCAGCCTCTGCTGGACGTGGGGGAGATCGGCCGCCGCCAGGACGGGGTGCAGCTGTTCTTCGACTCCGCCGTGCGGCGAGGCCGCGTTTCGAGCATTCTGGCCAAGCTGCCGGACCTGGAGCGCATCGTCGCCCGCGTGGGGGCGGGCTCCGCGACGGCGCGCGACCTGGTGGGGCTGCGGCGCGGTCTGGAGCTGGTGCCGGACCTCCAGCGGGCGCTGGACGACGACCTGGTATCGGCGGATGGTAGGCGGCGCGTCCACGAGGAGCTGATCGACGGCCTTCATCCCTGTCGCGACACCGCCGAGTTCATCGCCCAGGCGATCGCGGACGAGCCGGCCGCGGACGCCGTCATCCGACCCGGCTTCTCGGAGGAGTTGGACACGCTGCGGTCCAGCGCCCGTGACGCCCGCCAGTACCTGGCCGACCTGGAGCGGAGGGAGCGGGAGCGCACGGGCATCAAGTCGTTGAAGGTGGGCTACAACAGGGTGTTCGGCTACTACATTGAAGTGTCCAAGTCGAACCTGGAAGCGGTGCCGACTGACTACCAGCGGCGCCAGACGTTGGTGGGCGGCGAGCGATACACCACCACCGACCTCCAGGAGCACGAGTTCCGCATCCTCCATGCGCGGGAGCGGCAGGAGGAGTTGGAGGCGGCGCTGTTCCGCCAGGTCTGCGCCCAGGTCGCGGCCAACGGCGTCCGCATCCGCGATACCGCCGCCGCCGTGGCGTTGGTGGACGTCTTCTGCGGTTTGGGTGAGGCGGCGGTGCACAGCCGCTACGTCCGTCCGACGGTGGACGACAGCGACGTCATGGCGATCCGCGACGGCAGGCACCCGGTGGTGGAGCGCTCTCTGTCGGGGTCCGTCTCCGACGGGTTTGTGCCCAACGACACGTACATGGCCAGCGGCGACGCCCAGATTATCATCCTCACGGGGCCAAACATGGCGGGGAAGTCGACGTACCTGCGGCAGACGGCCCTGATCGTCCTGCTGGCGCAGATCGGGTCGTTCGTGCCGGCGGCGGAGGCGCGCATCGGGATCGTCGATCGCGTCTTCAGCCGTGTGGGCGCGACGGACGACATCGCCGCCGGGCACTCGACGTTCATGGTGGAGATGCTGGAGACGGCGGCGATCCTGCACAGCGCAACGCCCAGGTCGCTGCTGCTGTTCGACGAGATCGGCCGCGGCACCAGCACCTACGACGGGATGGCGATCGCGCGGGCTGTGCTGGAGTTCCTGCACAACCGACCGGAGCTGGCGGCGAGGACGTTGTTCGCGACTCACTACCACGAGCTGGTGGAGCTGGAGGCCGTCCTGCCCCGCGTGCGCAACTATAACGTGGCTGTGACGGAGCAGGGCGGAGAGGTCATCTTCCTGCACCGCATCCTGCCGGGCGGCGCCGATCGCTCCTACGGGGTGTACGTGGCGCAGCTGGCCGGGCTGCCTAAGCCGGTTGTGCTGCGGGCCCAGGAGCTGCTGGAGGAGCTGGAGGCCTCTTCGGGGGGCGCAGCCAGACCTGCCAAGGGGCGTCGTGAGGAGTCGCCGCAGCTGCCGCTGTTCGCGGCCAACAGCGCCCTGCTGAGAGAGCTGGCGGAGACGGACGCCGATTCGCTGACGCCGCTGCAGGCGCTGACGCGGCTGTACGAGCTGGCGGAGCGGGCGCGGGCGAGCCAGGCGTAGGTCCGGTTGCACAGAGACGACGCCGATGGTGTAGGATAGGGCCGCTATGGAGCCGCGCATCCAGTACGC
This sequence comes from Chloroflexota bacterium, assembly GCA_022564695.1. Taxonomy (GTDB): domain Bacteria; phylum Chloroflexota; class Dehalococcoidia; order SM23-28-2; family RBG-16-64-32; genus JADFNQ01. The sequence goes on from JADFKX010000091.1 coordinate 1,913, forward strand.
CAAGACCGAAGACGGGGTGAGCATAGCCTTCTGGACGATGGGGGAAGGCATGCCGCTCGTGTACATGCCGGACATTCCCTTCAGCCACATCCAGCTGGAATGGCGAGGCCGGGGGTCCCGTCGCTGGTATGAGCGTCTGGCTGAGAGAAGAAGGTTGGTCAGGTATGACGGTAGGGGTGTCGGGCTCTCGGAGCGCGAGGTAACCGACTTCTCTCTGGAGGCGCAGGTACTGGACTTGGAGGCCGTGGTGGATCGCCTGGAGCTGGAGAAGTTCGCCTTGTTTGCGACCGTTCACGGCGGGCCGATTGCCATCGCCTACGCGGCGCGACATCCAGAGCAGGTATCACACCTCTTCCTCTGGTTGAGCTACGCACGAGGCTCCGAACTCAGGTGGGTTCGGAGACTGGGCGGGCTCATGGACAAGGAATGGGAGGTCTACACGGAGACCGTCGCGCGCTCCCTGTTGGGATGGTCGGAAGGCAAGGGGGCAAGCCGGTACGCTGAGTTCATCCGGGAGTCCATCGGCCCCGAGGGCCTGCAGAGATCGTGGGACGCGATCCGCCAGTTTGATGCCTCTGACCTGCTCGGACAGGTGAGGTCGCCCACGCTCGTCCTCCACCGACGTCAGTTCCCCTTCGGGGACGTGGGGATCGCCAGGAATCTCGCCGCTCGAATACCGGACGCCCGGCTGACGATCGTGGAGGGAACTAGCCCTGCGCCGCAGCAGGACGATGCGGAAGCGGTGCTCCAGGCCATCGACGAGTTCCTGGGCGAAGGCGAGAAGGCAGATACCGCATCCGAGGGGCTGTCAGCCGACATCGTTCACACTATCCTCTTCACGGACGTCGAAGGCTCCACGGCGCTGACCCAGCGGCTGGGTGACGCGAAGGCCCGTGACCTGCTGCGGGAGCACGAACGCATGATGCGGGAGGCGCTGGAGGCCCACGGCGGCTCCGAGGTGAAGACGATGGGCGACGGGTTCATGGCCTCGTTCTCCTCGGCGACGAAAGCGCTGGAGTGCGCTATCGCCATGCAGCGCGCCTTCGCCGGGCGCAATGAGAGTGCCGAGGAGCAGATAAAGGTACGAATCGGCCTGAACGCAGGGGAGCCGATAGCGGAGGAGGACCCAGACGGGCGCAGTGACCTGTTCGGGACGGCGGTGAACGAGGCGGCCAGGATTACTGCGGTGGCCAACGGTGGCGAGATACTAGTGGCGAACGTTGTCAGGGAACTAGCCAAGGGCAAGGACTTCCTGTTCGCCGACCGTGGTGAGGCTAACCTCAAGGGTTTCGATGAGCCGGTACGGCTGTACGAGGTGAGGTGGGCGGAGGAGGGATGATGCGCGTGGGTCAGGCTTAAGCCTGGCCCACCAGCTGGTGGATCGCGCGGCCAAAGCCGGTCTCGGCGGGACGGTGTTCTCCCTCCCTCCAACCCCGTGCTACAATCGCGCCAAGGAGCCCTTCGACAAGCTCAGGACCGGCCCTTTGACATGCTCAGGACTAACACCCGTTGACGATCCGCGTCCTCACGCCTGAAACCGCCGCCAAGATCGCCGCCGGCGAGGTGGTGGAGCGGCCTGCCTCCGTGGTCAAGGAGCTGGTGGAGAACGCCCTGGACGCGGGCGCCAGCGCCATCGCGGTGGAGGTCAGCGGTGGTGGCCAGGAGCTGATCCGCGTGACGGACGATGGCTGCGGCCTGGCCTCCGAGGAGCTTGAGTTGGCGTTCGCGCGGCACGCCACCAGCAAGCTCACCGGCGACCCTTCGACAAGCTCAGGGCAGGCGCCCTCAGAGCGAAGCCTGCTGCACATTACCACGCTGGGATTCCGCGGCGAGGCGCTGCCGGCGATCGCCGCCATGGCCGAGGTGGAGATGGTGTCGCGGCCCGCGGACGCGCAGTCGGCGGCCTTCGTGCGCCTGGACGGGGGAGCGGTGGTGGAGCGCGGCGAGCGCGGGGCTCCCGCCGGCACGAGTGTTAGCGTCAGCCAACTGTTCGCTCGCCAGCCGGCACGCCGCAAGTTTCTGCGCTCTCCGTCAACGGAGGCGAACCATATTGCGTCCGTGGTCAGCCACTACGCGCTGGCCTACCCTGCCGTTCGCTTCTCCCTCATGCTGGAGGGTCGGCAGAGCCTGCTGACGGACGGCAACGGGGAGCTGAGGGACGCGATCGCGGCCGTCTACGGCGCCGATGTGGCGGCGGCGATGCTCCTCGTCCGGCCCGGCGATGGGTTGGTAGCCGTCGATGGCCTGGCGGCGGCGCCGCAGGTGAGCCGCGCCGGCCGCGGCTACGTCAGCCTGTTCGTAAACGGGCGCTGGATCCAGAGTCGGCGGCTGGCCTACGCGGTGGAGGAGGCGTACAGGGGGTTGCTGATGGTGGGCCGCTACCCGATCGCCGTGCTCCACTTGCGCTTGCCGTTGGAGGAGGTGGACGTTAACGTTCATCCGACGAAGGCGGAGGTGCGCTTCCGCGACGAGTCGGCGGTGTTCGGGGCGGTGCAGCGGGCGGTGCGGACCGCTCTACTGGAGATGGCGCCGGTAGCGGCGGCGACGGCAGCCCCGACGGCGCCGTTCGACCTCTCCCCTCAGCCGTCGGCGGCTCCTCTGTGGGAGCACGCCCGCGCCCTGGAGCGACGACAGTCGGAGGCGGGGTCCGCTGAGCCGTTGGCGGCGACCGGCCTTTCGACGCCGGCCGAGACGCTGCCCGCGCTGCGGGTCATCGGTCAGTTCGGCAGCACCTACGTTATCGCTGAGGGGCCCGATGGGATGTACCTCATCGACCAGCACGCGGCCCACGAGCGCGTCCTCTACGAGCGCTTCTGCCGTCAGCGGCTGGAGCGGGCGCCGGAGGTGCAGGCGCTGCTGGAGCCGTTGGCGCTGGAGCTATCGCCGCCGCGGCGGGCGCTGCTGGCGGAGCAGGAGGAGCTGCTGCGGGAGCACGGCTTCGCTGTTGAGCCTTTCGGCGAGGAGGCCTACCTGCTGCGGGCGCTTCCCGCCTCGTTGGCTGGGTCTTCAGACGGGCTCGGCGATCCGCGTCAGGCGGTGGCGTCGTTTCTGGATCTGATGCTGGAGGAGGGCGAAGGGGATCGTCGGGACCGGGTGGCGATGTCGCTGGCGTGTCACGGGGCGATCCGCGCCGGCAAGACGCTAAGCCAGGAGGAGATGCGGGAGCTGGTGACTCAACTCGAGGGGTCGGAGGCGCCGAACACGTGCCCGCACGGGCGGCCGACGATGATCCACATGAGCGCGGAGATACTGGCGCGACAGTTCGGGCGGCGCTAGAGGGCTTCGCGGGCCTGCCGCCAGCGCAGCAGCTTGGCCAGGGCGTTGGCGGCGCGGGGGATGCTGGGGAATACCGGGATGTCCGCCCGCCAGCAGAGCTCCTGGAACGCCAGCGTTTGCTCCATCGACTCCACGTTGAGGGGTGGCCTGAAGCACCACCACCACCGGCACGCCGCAGGCCTGTCGCGCCTCCACCAGCGCCTCGGCCGCCTTCTCGCGGTAGGTCTCCGGGTCGAACCAGCGGGCGGAGCGGCGCCAGCCGCCGAAGCTGAAGCTGGTGTGGAACATCACGGCGTGGATGTTATCCGCTGAGCCGGCGACCCTTACGGTGTCGCGCAGCTTGGAGGGGTCGAAGATGGCGATCGTGTCAACCGGGTTGCGCACGCTGGTGCCGGCGGCGGGCGTGAACTCGCTCAGCTCTCGTTGTGTCGCCTGCGGCAGGACGGGGCAGCTCAGGCCGGCCTCGTCAAGCTCGTCGGCGGCGAAGACGCTGAAGCCACCGCCGCCGCCCACCACGGCTACGCCGGGGCCGGCGAGGTTGCTCGCCCAGCGGAACGCCACCGCCAGGTCAACCATCTCTTCCACACTATCGGCGCGCACGGCGCCCACCTGACGAAGCAGGGCATCGAACACGTCCATCGAGCCTGCCAGCGCGCCGGTGTGCGAGTGCACGGCCCGCGTGCCTGCGCCCGTGCGGCCGCCCTTGAGGACGATGACCGGCTTGGCGGCGGCGGCGCGGCGCATCGCCTGGAAGAAGAGTCGGCCGTCCTTGACGCCTTCGATGTAGGCGCAGATGATCTCGCTCTCGGGGTCGTCTGCCAGGTACTCCAGCAGCTCGCTCTCGTCGATGTCGGCGGCGTTGCCGTAGCTCACGACCTTGGAGTAGCGGATGCCCCGCGGGGCGGAGTTGAAGATCATGTCGGCGGCGTTACCGCCGCTCTGGGAGATGAAGGCGACCGGGCCCGGTTCTGTGGGGAAGCCGGGCATGAAGGAGAGGCCCGACCGGGGGACGTACAGACCCATGCAGTTTGGGCCGAGGACGCGCAGCCCGGCCTCTACGGCCCGCCGTACGACCTGCGCCTCCAGCTTCGACAGTTCCTCATCGCCGGTCTCGCTGAAGCCAGCGGTGAAGAAGTGGATGGAGTTGACGCCCTTGGCGATGCAGTCGTCGATGAGGGACGGGACGGCGCGGGCGGGGACGCTGGACATGACGTGGTCGACGGGACCTTCGATATCGAGGAGGCTGGGGTAGCACTTGAGCCCCTCGATCTCCTCGTGGTGGGGGTTGACGGGGTAGACGGCGGGGCAGCCCATCTCCTGGAGGGAGATGACGAAGCCGGATCCCATGCCGCCGAAGCCGGGTTGGGGCGGAGAGGCGCCGGCGATCGCCACGGAGCGGGGGTGGAACAAGAAATCCAGACCCTGCCCTGCCTGCCCCCGGACGGGGGCCCGTCTGGGTCCGGCCAGGGAGTCTGTTGAAGGGGCGGAAGGGGTGGCCTCGGTAGCGGCTACCCCTGCTTGGCTTGGCGTCCGTCGTCTTGGCAAGCGGTGCTCCTCACAAACGGCGAGGGCCATGCGAACGGCCCTCGCCCAACATTCACGTGCGCGTTAACTTCGAGTCGATTCTAGCAGGCGCGGGAAACGGCGGTCAACCATACGTTAACGTGTGCAGCTAAGTGACATAAAGCTTGACAGGTTCCACGAAAGGTGCTAGAAGGTGTGCATCCGGCGTACGACTGCAAGAGGGGTGCGATATGACTACCGCAAAACGGCTGGTATCATCGCTTCGCCGCGTAGCCGTACCGCTGGGCGTTATGGGCCTCGTTCTCATCGTTCTGACCGTGGCCTCGGATTTACCCCCGGACGCGCGGGCTGATTTCAACGTGGCCGACCCCGGGGCATGTGGTTTCAATCCCCTGACTTCGTCATCGCTCTCCGATGCGACGGCCGGTGCCAACTCTGACATCATGACTACCTTTGATCTCCTCGCTCCCGATTGCTACTACGATACTCTCGTATCATTTATCCCGCCCAAATTCGGAGTAGCCGCCGACGCGGACGTCGCCGATGGGGCCATCGTGGCGGAGCTCCGCGCGAAGGTCACCCTGGGCCTCATCGGCAACGCCTGCAACAATAGCCTTAACGTTAAGTTCGTAATGATGGACGCCACAACCGACACGTCGAACGTGATGGCGGACGCCTTCAAGGACATCAACAGCGACAACATCCCCGACATGATGGAGGACAGGGACGACGATGGCCTGCCCGACGCCGTCACCAGCTACCCTGACTTTCTGACCCGCATCTTTCCCGGCGCAACCCCGCGGGCCCGGCTGCATGGCCAGATGTCGGTGAGCGGCGTTGTGACGTCCCTTAGCATGCTGATCTTCGAGCCGGGTACTGTCCTGAATACCCCGGCTCGGACGATTACCCCTGACCCCAGCCTTGGCTACCCCTCCGTCTTCATCCTCCAGACAATGGGCGACCCAGACGCGATTTCGAGGGCCAGCCCCATTACCGACTTCTGCGCCCCCCTGGAAACGGATGTCACCTCGTTCGGGATCACAAGAGACAACCTGTGCACCGACGACGGGCCTACACCACCCGTGTGTTCGCCCATCGGTGACTTTATCGAGGGTGTACCCGGCCCCGGCGGCACCGCGCCGGACGAATCCGGCGTCGTCTATCGCACCAATCCCATCGTGGCGGGCACCTACACTCCCACCTGGTTCGCCGTGAGCCAGCGGGACGCCGACGGCGACGGCTACGAGAACTCGCTCGATCCCTGCCCCTTCGATGCGGATCCGAGTTGGGACCCCAGGGTTGGTAGCTTCGGGACGCCACAGACGGGGGACAGCGACGGCGACCGCATCCCCGACGGTTGTGACCAGAGCCCCA
>JADFKX010000092.1 GCA_022564695.1 Chloroflexota bacterium
ACACCGTGACGTTGGAGACGCCACCCCAGCGCGTCGTCTCCCTCTCCGCCGGTCACACGGAGATCCTGTACGCCATCAGCGCGGGCGATCAGGTGGTCGCTGTGGACAGCACCTCGGACTGCCCGCAGGAAGTCAACGATTTGCCCAAGGTGGACGCCTTCAGCCCCAGCGTGGAGGCGATCGCTGAGCTGGAGCCGGACCTGGTGATCATCTTCTTCGACCCCGGCGACCTCCAGTCATTGCTTCAGGGGCTGGACATACCCGTCCTCAACCTAGCCTCGCCGTCGTCGGTGGAGGGCGTGTACGACCAGGTCGCGCTCCTGGGCGAAGCTACCGGCCAGGTTGACGAGGCTACCGACCTCGTCGCCGACATGCAGGCGGCGGTCCAGGAGATCCGATCGGAGATCGGCGATGTGGCCGACGGGCCGACGGTCTTCCACGAGATCGACAACACATACTTCACCGCCGGCCCAGGCAGCTTCATCGCCGATCTGTACGACATCCTCGGCGCCGGGAACATCGCTGAAGCGACCGGCCAGCCGTTCCCCCAGATGAGTGTGGAGGCGATCATTGAGGCTGACCCGGAGGTGATTATCCTGGCCGACGAGGATGCTGGTGAGAGCGCCGATACGGTCAGGGACCGCCCCGGCTGGGGCAACGTCTCCGCCGTGCGGAACGATCGTGTCCACGCCATCGACCCGGACATCGTGTCGCGGCCGGGGCCGCGTCTGGTGGAGGCGTTGCGAACCCTGGCCGCTTACCTCTACCCGGAGCTCTTCCCATGAACGCTCTCCGCCGCTCTCCGGCGGTGGACGCCCTCGATCAGCCGGCCCCGCCTGAGGCGGGGGCTCTTGACGTCCTGGGGCGTTTCCCCTGGCCCCGGTTCCTCCTGGCGGCTGTGGCCCTACTGGGGGCGGTCACTCTGGGTGTAGCCGTGGGCCCAGCCGGCATACCGTTGGACGCCACGTTACGCATCGTCCTCTCTCGCCTGCCGTTCGTGGAGATGGCGGATAGCCTGCCCGTTCTCTGGCGGGACATCATTTGGGAGGTGCGCCTGCCGAGGGTGCTGCTGGCGGGGCTGACGGGGGCTGTTCTGGCGATGGCCGGCGCCACTTACCAGGGGGTGTTCCGGAACCCGCTTGCCGATCCTTATCTCATCGGTGTGGCTACAGGGGCCGCCCTGGGCGCAACCATCGTTATCGTCACCGAGGCGCCCCACTCTTGGCACGGCCTCAGCGTCCTGCCCCTCGCCGCTTTTGCCGGCGCCGTCGTCTCCGTGATCGTCGTCTACAGCGTCGCCCGTGTGGGCAACACCCTGCCGGCGACCACACTGATCCTCGCCGGGGTGGCTGTAGCGTCGTTCTCCACAGCCATTACTACCTTCCTCATGCTACGCGACACAACGCACACGCTGTCAGTATTCGCGGTCGTCCTCGGCAGCTTCAACACTGCCACCTGGGGCGACGTCATCTGGACGTTGCCCTACGTTGTGCCCGCCGCCGCTGTCATCCTGGCCCACGGTCGCATACTCAACGTCCTCAGCCTGGACGAGGAGCAGGCCCGCCAGCTCGGCATCGACCCGGAGCGGGTGAAGCTGATCCTGCTGGGCGTGGCCTCCCTGGCCACGGCGGCCGCTGTGGCCGTCGCCGGCACCATCGGCTTCGTGGGGCTCATCGTGCCTCACGCGGTGCGTCTTATCTGGGGCTCCGACAACCGTCAGCTCCTGCCGATGTCGATCCTTTTCGGCGCCATCTTCCTCATCCTTGCTGACATCGCCGCTCGCACGGTTGACCAACCTTCCGAGGTGCCGGTGGGCATCATCACCGCGGTCTGCGGCGTCCCGTTCTTCCTCTACCTGCTGCGCCGCGCCCGTGTGGGGTCATTCTGGTGAGGGCGCTGGCCGAGGAAAGAGGCGCGGCCGCGCTTGACGTGCGCAATCTCACTGTGGCCTACGGTGCGCGGGTGGCGCTGCGCGACGTCTCGCTTTCCCTGCCTGTAGGCGAGCTCCTGGGCCTGGTAGGGCCCAACGGCTCCGGCAAGACCACCCTCATCCGCGCCGTCAGCGGCGTCGTCGCCCCCCAGGCAGGTGGGGTGAGCCTGGACGGCGACGATGCCCTCCGTCTGTCTCCGAAGGAGGTTGCCCTGCGGGTGGCTGTGGTCCCCCAGAATCCGCATCTGCCGCCGGCGTTCACCGCCCTGGAGTTGGTCCTTATGGGCCGCACGCCGCACCTGAAGCTGCTCCAGAGCGAAGGTCAGGGTGATCTCCGTGCCGCCCGTCGCGCCATGCTCGCAACGGACACCTGGGAGCTGGCCGGACGCCGGATCGGCGAGCTCTCCGGCGGCGAGCGCCAGCGTCTCCTCGTCGCCCGCGCGCTCGCCCAGGAGACGCCGCTGCTGCTCCTGGATGAGCCTACGGCTCACCTGGACGTGGGCCACCAGGCGGCCACTCTGCGCCTGATGGCGCGGCTGTGTCGAAGCGAGGGCAAGGCGGTCCTGGCCGCCGTGCACGACCTAACGCTCGCGGCTCAGTTCTGCCATCGCCTGGTCATGTTGCACCAGGGCCGCGTGATCGCCGAGGGTACCCCCGGAGAGGTGCTCACCCGTGAGCGGCTGCGACAGGTCTACGGCGCCTCGCTTCACGTACTATCGCATCCGGTGACGGGGAGGCCGGTGCTGGCCCCGGACGGCGACGCGCAGTAGACTAGGCGCTGACTATGGCGCGTCAGACGAAGTCCAAGCTCTACACCCGTACCGGCGATCAAGGCGAGACGGCGCTGTTCGGCGGCCGCCGCGTGCCCAAGGACGATCCCCGCGTCGAGGCCTACGGCAGCGTTGACGAGCTCAACTCAACCCTCGGCGTCGCCGTGTCCTTCCTCCGCCAGAAGCGGATCGCTGCCGCCCTCCAGTCGATCCAGAACGAGCTGTTCAACATCGGCTCTGAGCTGGCGAGCGAGTCCGGCCCCAAGGCCGACAGGGGCCGCATGTTCATTGACCCCGAGCGTAAGATCGCCGGCCTGGAGCGTCTCATCGATGAGCACGACGCTAAGGTGCCGCCGTTGCGGACGTTCATCCTCCCCTCCGGCACCCGGGCGGGCACCCTCCTCCACCTAGCCCGCGGTGTCTGCCGCCGCGCCGAGCGGGCCGTGGTGCGCCTCTCCCGTCAGGAGGATGTGAACCCTCAGCTCATCGTCTACATCAACCGCCTCTCCGACCTGCTGTTCGTCCTCGCCCGATACGTGAACAAGGCCGCTGGCAAGCCGGAGACGCCCTGGCGCAAGGGATAGCGGGTTCTGGCTTCGCTCCGTGTCAGCCTGTACTCCGCGAACAATCTGACTTCCCAGCGGGAAGTGCCACATCTAAGCTGGCCACCGTATGATCCCCATCGGCGATAGCACCCGCCGCCGCACTACCCCCTACGTCAACGTGGGCATCATCATCGCCTGCGTCCTCGTATTCCTCTACGAGCTCTCGCTCAGCACTGTCGACGTCGGCCGCTTTTTCCAGGATTGGGGCGTCGTCCCCGTTCAGCTCGTAGACTGGCTGGAGAGCCCCTCCGTCGTTGAGGAGCCGTCCACGGTGGTCACCTCCATGTTCATCCACGGCGGCTGGCTCCACCTCATCGGCAACATGCTCTTCCTGTGGGTGTTCGGCGATAACGTGGAGGACGCCATGGGCCACGGTCGCTACCTGGTCTTCTACCTCCTGGCCGGACTCGCCGCCACCGCCCTCCAGGTGTTCATCGATCAGGAGAGCCTTATCCCGATGGTAGGGGCCAGCGGTGCGATAGCGGGCGTGCTGGGCGCTTACCTGGTGCTCTACCCGCGCGCCACAGTCTCTGTGCTCATCCCCTGGCTCTGGTTTTTCGGGGCGTTTCCTGTGCCGGCTGCTTTTCTAATCGTCTTCTGGTTCCTTCTCCAGCTCCTCAGCGGTGTCGCCTCGCTGGGAGCCGATTCCGGCGCCACGGAGGGGATCGCATTCTGGGCCCACGTAGGCGGCTTCATCGCCGGCGTGGTGCTGGTCTGGGCCTTCCGCCGCCAGAAGCCGAGGCGGCGGCGGCCGCCGGCTGTCGTTTGGTGAGGGCCTGCCGCAAACGGGTGCGCGCTCGCCGGACACGCCCTTGACATGGTATTGCCGCCGGTATAGTCTACCTTTGCCCTTAAGAGACGAAATTCGTCCCAGTCGCAAATCGAAGGATCACAGCTACTTAAGCGCTTGCTAAGATACTCTTGACGATGGTCATTTGGTATGGCTAAATGATCATGGCGTCCGGTTTAACCGCGGTGCCCTCGCCCCCCAAAAGGAGGAACCATGGCTGACGAGTCACCTGAAGTTCCCGAAGACCTGGCGAAAGTCGCCAACGAAAAAGGCATCCCTCTGGACCTGATGCGCCGCGCCCTGGCGTTGGGCTTTCCCGCGGAGGCCGTCAAGCAGCAGATCCAGGCGCCCGGAGCGGACGCCGAGCAGGCGGAGAAGTTCATCGCCGAGCAGGAGCGTATCCGCGCCGGCGGCGAGATCACTCTCTCCGAAGAGCTTGTGAAATCGGCGGCCAAGAACGGCTGGCCGGAGGAGCTAATCAAGCGCGCCCTCGCCCTTGGCGCGCAGGCCGAGATGCTGATTACGCAGATGGAGGCCGGCATTCGCCCCGAGCAGGCGGAGCGCTTCATCGCCCAGCAGGAGCGCATGCGCGATGCTGCCGCTAGAGGCGAGCAAGTGCTGGACTTGAGCTGGATGCGCGTCCCGACTGAGTGGGGCATTCGCGTTCGCCCCGGTAAGAAGGGGCTCACCGTCGGCGCCATCAACGTCGGCAGCTACGCTAGTGTACCCGACGTGTGGCAATACCAGTCGGAGATGCCGCGCGGCGCCCATCCCATCCCCGGCATCGCCGCGATGGGATACTCCATCTATGAGAAGGTGGATCTCTGGGCCGATAACGCCGCTGACCTCTACGAAGAGGCGATCCAGCGCCGCTGGCGACCCGCCACCGACATCCCCTGGGACAGCATGGAGCCCCTGCCCGACGAGATCGAGCGGTCGATGTGCCAGCTCTGCACTTACTTCTGCGAGAAGGGGCTCCTGGCCGGCGACATCGTCGGCAAATGGCTACCAGAGATGTCCTACGGCTACCACGAAGTGAAGCTCTACCTCTCCACCGCGGAGTTCGACGCCGCCCGCCAGTTTGAGGTGTTCCGCAAGCGCGCCCTCTCCAACGGCGGCGGCATGGGCATGCAGAGCCCCGGCTACTTCCATCGCGCTATCATAGACACCCGCGTCTGGACTGAGGCCTCCGTCGTCCTACATATCCTCTCCAACAGCTTCCTCATCGGCATGTACCAGGTCGGCGAGTACGTCGCTCACAACGAGGCCGAGTCGTTGATCTTCCGCCTCTGCATGCAGGACGTCTCCCGTCAGTTGGCTTACGGCGTCCAGCATCTCAAGCAGTTCCTCCTGCGCAAGCTGGATAAGCGCGCGGAGATACACTCCTACCTCAACAAGGCAGAGGCGGTCATGACCCACGAAGAGGAGCAGGACACGCCCCTGCGAGAGGCGCTCATCATCCTCCTCGGCGGCGGCGTCTCCAAGGAGCAGATACTGGATGGCGTCCGCAAGCTGGAGTACTTCAAGCGGCGCTGGGTGAGAGACTACGTGGCTCGGCTGGCCGCCGCCGGACTGCCGGAGCGACGCGAGCGCCTGCACCCGCTGCTGAAGAAGTACCTTGAGGAGCCCACCGCGGCCCAGGCGGCGGCCTAGGGCAGGTTAGACCTGTAATAGAAGGAGTTCGTGATGCCCCAGGAGACGAAAGTAAAGGCCACCTTCCCCTCCATCGAATGGTTCAACGCCCTGCGCGACATCATCAATGACGACGACGCGTACAAGCATATCGGCACCTGTGACGCCGTCGTCGGCGTCAAAATGCCTGACGCCAAGAAGTATTTCCTTCTCACCTTCGAGGCGTTTGAGGTGCTGGAGGCCAAGGAGGTCTCCGAGACTGACGCTGAAGACTCCGACTTCTGGCTGGAGATGTCCGATGCTCGCTGGCAGGAGATGATCAAGAACATCGGGGAGAACGGCAAGGCTGACCTCCGCCACACCCTCAACACCATTGATCTTGAGGAAGAGGAGGGCTTTGCCCGCTCCAACGACGGCTACCGGCGCGACGCCTTCTATCGCTTCAACCAGTCCTTCCAGCACTTCTTCGACTCCTCGGCCAAGATCGATACGAAGTTCGCCTGATCCCTGCGAGCACGCGGGCACGATGGAGACATCCTTCGCCCTGGCGGAGCGCCCGCAGCAGGTGGACGGGACGTACCGCGAACTGGAGCAGATGGGGCCGCCTGCCTTCAAGCCGCTGGCCTTCGCCGGTAAGGTGGTAGCGCCTCTGTTCGGGCGAAGGTCGGAGCGGATTCAGGAGATGTCCAACGGCCTGGCCGGTGGCATTGGCTGGCTGCTGAACGCCCGCTACGGCTTCGGCGGTGAGACCGTCACCTATCAGGGCGACCCTTCGGCCGCCTCCGCCGAGCTGGGCCACGCCATCCGCGAGACGATGGTGCAGGGCTGCCTGGAGTATGCAGAGCAGGTGGTTGCGGGGGAGCTGGCCGCCGAAGAGGTGCGCTCCATCGCCTCCGACGCGATAATCATTCAGCCGGGCTTCTGGCAGCGGTTGGGCCTCATATCAGCGGTGGCGCTGGGCGCCGCCGGCCTCATCTGGGCACTTAGAAGGGGTAGGCTACCGTAGCTCCAGCCGCGGCGATAGGCGAGACTCCAGCTCCGCCACCACTGCTCCCGCCATCGCGGCGCCGCCGCGCGCCAGCAGCCGCTCCAACAGCGGCCGGCGCGGCCGGATGTACTGGAGGCGTCGCGGTATCCGGCCCAGCTCGCTGGCCATATCCAGCGCCGTCTCCCAGTCCCCGAGCTCATCGATGAGCCCCATCTCCTTCGCCTTCGGTGCCGTGAACATCTCCCCCGTCGCGTACTCCCGCACCACCTTTGGGTCCAGCCCGCGCGAGGTCGCCACCGCGTCAACGAACCATTCGTAGATCTCCGCTGTCAGCGCCTGCACCTTCTCTTGCTCCTCGTCCGTCGGCTCGCGGAAGGGCTGGAACATGTCCTTCAGGCGGCCCTCCTTGGTGATTACCATCTTCACTCCCACGCGGTCCAGCAGCTCCTGCACCACGGGCCGGATCATGATCACGCCGATGGAGCCGACCAGCGCCGTCGGTAGCGCCACCACCTTCGACGCGCCGCAGGCGAGGAGATAGCCACCGGAGAGTCCGGCGCCGCGAATGAACGCCACCGTGGGCTTGCGTGACGAGAGATGTCGCAGCGACCGGTATATCAAGTCGGCGACCGGCGCTGAGCCCCCCGGCGAGTCGATGTCCAGCACCACCGAGCGTACGCGCTGGTCCTGCGCCAGCGCCGTTATCGTGCGCACGTACTCGGGGCCGCGGATCGCCGACCCCAGCGCGCCGTACAGCTCCAGCACGGCGGTGTGCGGCCTCCCGATCGGAAGCTCAGGGAGAACCATCGAAAGCAAGCGATTCATCTTTTCCCTCCTGATTCGGACCGCGGCAACCTGTCAGTATGAGTCAGCGGGCCCATCTCAGCCCAGGCCGTCCAGCTGCCGCAGCGTCTCCTTCACGGACGGGATCTCCCACTGCTGCCAGCCCAGGTATGCGTAGCGTACCACGCCCTCCCCGTCCACGATGAACAACCCGGGCCGCTGCCCCATCGAGACCAGCGCGCTCTTGACATCGTATTGGCGGTACACCTCTTGATCCGGGTCGGCGAGGCAGGGGAAAGGTATCTCGTTGCGCTCGAAGTAGCTCTGGGCGCTCTCCAGGCTGTCCGGGGCTATGGCGAGCAGCTGGGCGTCTCGCTTCTCGAACTCCGCGATGTTGTCTCGCAACTGCGAGAGGTGCCGGCGGCAGAACGGTCAGTGGAACCCCCGCAGGAAGACGAGGACGACCTTACGGCCACGGTAGTCGGACAGCTTCACTTCCTGCCCATCGATGGAGGTCAGGGTGAAGTCCGGCGCCGGCGAGCCTACGGGGACGGTTTCGCTC
>JADFKX010000093.1 GCA_022564695.1 Chloroflexota bacterium
CTCAGCCAGATAGGCGGAGGAGAATATCGTGATCGCCGCCATTGCCCTGACAACGTCGTTCATCTCGAGGAGCTTAACCCCGAGAAGAGAAACATCACCCTGCTGCGCCACCATCAGCGGCAGGATGAACTTCGCCATGAACAGAAGGGTGATGAGCGGCACGCCGCGGATCAGCTCAATGTAGCCCACACAGAACAGACGGATCACCGGGAAGCTGCTGGCCCTGCCCAGGGCGAGGAGCAGAGCGAGTGGGAAAGAGGCGACGATCCCAACGACGGCGAGATTTAGCGTGAGAAGTAGCCCGCCCCAGTTCAGGCTGTCGACATCATCCCCTGCGGTGAGCAAGTACATCGTAATCGGGAATGACAGGATCCAGCCCGCGACGGCTAGGTTACGGGCCAGGCCCTGATAGCGACTGCGCGTCAGCAACCGGTACGCTATTACGTAGCCGGCGAGGAACACCGCTATCGTGCCTGCGGTCAGCAGGGCGGATTCGCCCTCAGCCATAAATAGAAAAACGGGTACTAACCCGATTGCCAGCATGACCGCAAGACGGCGCCCGATGCTGCTCCACAGGCCCCAGCTCAGCCCGGCCAACCCGCTCATGATGAAGAGACTGACCCAGATACGCCATATCTCATCTGAGGGGAAGCGGCCAATGAAGAAGAGCTTGCGGTTGGCTGTAACAACCTCCCATTCCGCAGAGGCGAGAACGAAGCGCAATATCCCGAACAACACGAAGCCCACCACCAGAGAGGTGATGATCGTGAGCGCCGTGTTCGCAACGCTCCCGAACAGGTTCTCTCTCGCCCAGGCGCGGATGCGCCGGACGGAGAGGGGAGCGGGAAGCGGCGGCCCTGCAGTGAGCGCCATAGCTACTGCGTCCCCACCCTCAAGCGGCTGTTGATGATGTTCATGATCAAGGAGATGATCAGGCTCATTGCCAGGTAGGTCAGCATCACCAGGGCGATGATCGGTACTGCCTGGCCCGTCTGATTGATGGTCACGCGGCCGATATCAAACAGGTCCTTGAAGGCAACCGCCACCGCCAGGCTGGAGTTCTTGGTCAGGTTGAGGTACTGGTTGGTCAGCGGAGGGATCATGATCCGCATCGCCTGCGGCATGATAACGAACCGGAGCCGCTGAAAGCCGTTCAGGCCCAACGCGGCCGCGGCCTCCGTCTGGCCCTTCTGGATCGCCAGGATGCTGCCCCGTACGATCTCCGCGATGAACGTCCCCGTGTACACGACCAATCCAACCAGAAGCGCCGTGAACTCAGGCGTGATCTGCAGCCCGCCGATGTATGCTCTCTCCGCCAGCTCCGGGCGATCGAATTCCAGCGGCGAGCCCGTCGCGAAGAACGTCACGATGGCGATTGCTAAGAAGGCCCCGAACGCCCACCACCAGGGATGACTCGGCTTGCCCGTCTTGTCTTCGCGCCGGCTGCGAAACGCCCGCACGGCGGTGGCCGCAACAAGTGCAACGACCAGAAGGAGAAGCCAGAATCCGAACGCCCCCGTAGGGTTCGCCCAGGGAAGGGCGATCGCCCGGTTGGAGATGAACGCCAGGTCGAATAGGTTGGCGCCTTCCGTGATTTTCGGCAGCTTCAGGAACACCACCGTGTACCAGAATATGAGCTGCACCAGGAGGGGAACGTTGCGGAACGTCTCAACGTAGACCATCGCCACCCGTGATACCAGCCAGTTGTTGGACAGGCGGGCCACTCCGGCTACAACCCCAAGAATCGTGGCCAGGAAGATGCCGATGACGGCAACACGTACCGTGTTGGCGAGGCCGATTAGGTAAGCGTCGCCGTAGCCATCGTTAGCGCTGTATTCCAGGCCGAATGAAGTCTCTGAGATGTCGAACCCGGCCCGCTGCTTGAGGAAATCCTGCGTAACATCGATAAAGGGGAAGCTACCCGACAGCTCCACGAAGGGGAATGCCTCAAGGTCAAGCTGGGCCAGGTCGGAGGTGAGGTTATCGATGAGGACATAGGCAGCGATAACGACCAGAGCGGCGAACGCCGCCTGCATGATGAAGCGCTGGACCCTGACGTTTCGCCAGAGGGCCAGCACGGTGCCGATTCGCTGCACCGAAGCCTGATAGAAAAAGGCCATGGCCGTACGTTAGCCAAGATGAAGCGGCCCAGCCCGACGGGGGCTGGGCCGCTTCCTAACCTTCACCCGAAGGTCTTAGCGCCAGGGTGGAGCGTAGATGAGGCCGCCGTCCGTCCAGGAGGCGTTTAGCGTTCCCTCCCGCGGTATGCCTATAGGGGTGATGTTGGTCTCGTAGACCTCACCATAGTTGCCGACCCCACGTATGACGGCTTGCATGAAGTCAGGGTCAATGCCTAGGCCGCCATCGAAGATCTCGCCGCCCTCAAACGGTACGCCGAGCAGCCGGGCGATCTCTGCGTTGGGCGGGTCGGCTATGAAGTCGTCGATGTTTTCGCTGGTGATGCCCGCCTCTTCGGCGAGAATCATTCCGATGACGGTCCAATCAACGATGTCGAACCACTGGTCGTCGTTGTCGACCGTCAGCGGACCCAGCGGCTCCTTGGAGAACGTCTCATCCAGGATCGTCAGGGAATCAGGACCTCCCTCGTCCTCCGGGAAGGCGGATCGGCGGCTCGCCAGCTGTGACTTGTCCGAGGTCCAGCCGTCGCAGCGCTCCTCGATAAACGCCACCTGCAGCGTCTCGTTGTCCTCGAAGCCGAGGGCCGTGCTATCGGGCAGACGGTCGGCGAGGTTGAGTTCGGTGGTAGTGCCCTGGAGAACGCAGATCGTTCCAGTCGCCAACGCGTCGACGTCGGCGAAGCCGTCGGCTACCCGGACCATCAGGCCCTGTCCGTCGTAGAAGGTGGTGGTGGCGAAGCTGAGGCCGGTGGACGCGTCCCGGCTGAGCGTCCAGGTGGTGTTGCGGACGAGGACGTCGATCTGGCCGGTCTGCAGGGCGGTCAGCCTCGCCTCTGCCGTTAACGGCACGAACTGAACCGCCTCCGCGTCGCCTAATACGGCGAGGGCGATGGCGCGACAGAAGTCCGTGTCGAAGCCGGAACTGGTGCCGTCCGGCTCAACGAACCCGAATCCCGGCACTGATTCGTTGACGCCACAGACGAGTTCTCCTCTGCTCTGCACGTCAGCCAGGATCTGGCTGTGGCTCCCGGCCGAGGGCGCCTCCGTCGCCGCGGGCGACTCGTCCGCCGGCGATGCGGTGGGCGACCCATCGTCGTCGTCATCGCCACAGGCGATCGCCAGTACCGCAAGGGCCGCGATGCCAAGGAACAAGAGCCATATGATTGACCTTCGTTTCATCGATGCCTCCTTCGCAACTATGGATAGGACACTACGAATATGCCAATGGTGCGCCATAGAAAGAGCAATGTCAATGTCGCTGGGAGGCCAATCATGAGCCACATCAGCACACATCTCCCAGCTCAACTTCCACCTCGACCTCCGCGGCCTCCTCCCCGGCGCCGAGTAGTAACGCGACTCGGCTCAGTCGGGCGGCGCCAGCCGGTCTGGGTCGATAGCACTGCTCGTCGCTGATCGTGCTCCACATCATCGGCCATGACCCAGAACGCGATCCCCTCGCCGACGGCAGGTGGAATGAGGCGATTCTAGCACGACAGCCGCGGAGTCCATGCGGACTTATCCAGCACACGACGGATAACTGTGACTGATCGCTATCGGCTGCGGGCGGTCGCAAGGCTCTGGAGTGCGCCGCAGGGTAGTCACAGCCCAGAGGCCGAACGACCCGGCGGCGTCCTCCATAACTCAAAATTGACAGGCAGTGAGTGCGGCAATATGCTATAGCGAGCGCTCGCTATGTGGAGCGGGAGGTGTCTATGCCGAAGTTGAAACCGGAAGAGGTTGAGCACCGCCGGCAGGAGATAATCGACGCTGCCCGCGCCTGTTTCCTGCGGAGCGGCTTCCACCAGACGACTACTGATGAGATCTGCCACGAGGCGGCCATCACCCCCGGCGGCCTCTACCATTACTTCGACAGCAAGGATGACATCATCAGCGCCGTGGTCATGGATACGGCGCGTACCAGGGTGGGACATGTCACGTCAATGACTGACGGCGCAGAGGATGTCCGTTCCGCGTTCCAGGCCATGGTTGCATTCTTCTATCAGGTGATCCGAGACCCCGACCTGGACACTCGAACTCGCTTGGACATCGAGATCTGGGCTGAGACGCTCCACAACGACAAGCTGGCGGCCATAACGCAGGAGGGCTTGGCGTTAAGACGCCAGTGGCTGGAGGCTCTCATCAACCGGGGCAGGGAAGAAGGGATGTACAGGCCGGAGGTGGACCCTAAAGGCTTAGCCAACCTACTCCTCGTGACTATGATGGCGATGCGCGTCGGCCACTTGCTGTGGCGGGATGATTTCGACATAGAAGGGGCGATGGAGTCCCTGGTCCTGATGCACGCCGGCCGCCTCTCCAGTGGGACGGCTGTCGGCCTGGCCGAGGAAGACGTGCCGGCCGACAGAGGCAAGCGCTCAGGCTAGCCGAAAGAGATGGCCCACTAACCGCTAGGCCGCTCGCGTATTAACACCAAATCGCGCAAAGCGTTCCCCGCAACTGGTGGTGAGGTGCACCTTCAAGGAGGCGACACTACGTGCCGTTAGTGTCCCACACAATCGCATCCCCCTTCCCTAACCATATCGCAAAGTAGACTGTTGGTGGCAGAGAACAGAGCCTGCGCTATGCGCGAGCGCGAGCGTTGGTGGGCGCGCGTATGTGCAACCTAAATGTCGATTGCGCAGGATGTAGGCGTAGATTGGTCGGCCCAAACCACAGGTGGAGCTCTAAGTTGTTCGCTTTATGTAACGTACTGTGACCTTTTTGAAGGTTGACAGCGGCTGAAGTCGATGCAAAGATATTCATACCATCGCGGCTGCCTAAACGAGTACTCGCTCCGCTCAAGCGAGCTTTCTGGCATGGATATCGCCGGGCCACCATCATGCGGCGGTCGAGACATGTGGAGGCCTCGTGTTCCCAACTATGACCCTGGCGATGCTACTGACGTTTCGGAGGAAGAGAAGATGAGTCAAGCGGGGCCACCGCCTGCGCAAGGGCTATACGACCCGCGCTACGAACACGACAGCTGCGGCGTTGGGTTCGTCGCGCACATCAAAGGCCAGAGGTCACATCAACTGGTCGACCAGGGATTAACCGCCGTTGAGCACCTGGCCCACCGGGGCGCGACCGGCTGCGAAGAAAACACCGGCGATGGCGCAGGCGTCTTGATCCAGATCCCGCACGAGTTCTTCCAGCCAGAGTGCGCGGCCCTCGGTTTTACGCTACCTGAGGCCGGTCACTACGGCGTCGGCGTCTTCTTCGCCTCGCGAGACGAGCAAGCCCGCGGCCAGGCCATGGCGCTATTCAAGACGATCGTCGAGGACGAAGGCCAGGAAATCCTCGGGTGGAGAATGACCCCGACGAACAACGACGCCGTCGGCGCCACCGCAAAGGCCGCCGAACCGGAGATGTATCACGTCTTCATCGGGCGCGGAGAAGCCGTAGCGGATGATGACGCCTTCGAGCGGAAACTGTATGTCATCCGCAGGCGATTCGAGAACGCGCTCCCCGGCTCTGGCATCGATGATACGGCGACATTCTACTTCCCCAGCCTGTCCTGCCGAACCGTGGTCTACAAAGGAATGCTCACTCCCACCCAGATACGAGCCTACTTTCCCGACCTATCAGACACACGGGTAAAGAGCGCGCTCATTATGTTCCACTCGCGCTTCAGCACTAACACGTTCCCCAGCTGGCGGTTGGCCCATCCCTACCGGATGATCTCTCATAACGGAGAGATAAACACCCTACGCGGCAATATCAACTGGATGCGGGCTCGGGAAGCGCTTCTGGCGTCTCCTTTGTTTGAAGACATTCAGAGCATCCTCCCAATCATCGACGAGGAAGGTAGCGATACCGCCTGCTTCGATAACGCACTGGAGCTGCTGCTGCTTGGGGGGTACTCTCTCGCCCACGCGATGATACTGATGATCCCCGAGGCCTGGGACGGGCACGAGTCGATGAGCGCGGAGAAGAAGGCGTTCTACGAATATCACAGTTGTGTGATGGAACCGTGGGACGGCCCGGCCTCCATCGCCTTCACCGACGGTAAGTCCATCGGCGCCACGCTTGACCGAAACGGCCTGCGCCCATCGCGCTACTACGTTACCAAAGATGATCTGGTCATCATGGCCTCCGAAGTGGGCGTGCTGCCAATCGAGCCGGAGCGGATACTCTACAAGGGGCGGCTGCAACCCGGAAAGACCTTCCTCATCAGCCTGGAGGAAGGGCGCATCATTGACGACACCGAACTTAAGGCGAAGCTTGCCGCCGAGCATCCGTACGGAGAATGGCTGAAGCGAAACCTGAGGCCGCTGGAGAGCCTCCCGGATGTTGAGCCCCCCACACGATTGCGTGGCGAAGACATACTGGAGCAGCAGATCGCCTTCGGGTATACGGTAGAGGACTTGAAGCGCATCCTCGACCCCATGATGAAGAACGGAGTGGAGCCGCTCGGCTCAATGGGGAACGATACCCCCCTGGCTGTGCTCTCGGACAGGGCGCAACCGCTCTACAACTACTTCAAGCAACTGTTTGCGCAGGTGACGAATCCGCCTCTGGACGCCATCCGCGAGGAGCTTGTGACGTCCGTCAAGACGGTCATCGGGCCCGAGGGAAATGTGCTGGACCCCGGGCCAGAGAGCTGCCGTCTCCTGAGCCTTGAAACGCCGTTCCTCGATAACCGCGCAATGGCGAAACTGACGGCGCTCAACGAGGATGGCAGGCGAGCGGTGGTGCTGCCAATCCTGTTCCCCGCAAAGGAGGGTCCGGCCGGCCTAGAGGTAGCACTGGATGATCTGTTCCGCCGAGCGGATGATGCAATCGAGAAGGGCGCCACGATCCTCATACTATCCGATCGCGGAGTCGACCCTGACAACGCTCCTATCCCTTCGCTTCTCGCGGTTGCGGGCCTCCACCACCACCTGGTACGCGAGAAAACGCGGACTCAGGTGGGCCTTGTCGTCGAATCGGGTGATGCGCGAGAGGGACACCACTTCGCGCTGCTCATAGGCTACGGCGCCGGGGCCGTAAACCCGTATCTCGCCCTCGACAGCCTTGAGGCGCTTTGCAGCAACGGTCTCCCCAACGATGGTGCGGCCTACGATAAGGCCGTGACCAACTATCTGAAGGCGACGAAGAAGGCGGTCGTAAAGGTCATGTCGAAGATGGGCATCTCCACGGTGCAGAGCTACCGCGGCGCCCAGATCTTTGAGGCGATCGGCCTTTCCAAGCAGTTCGTGGACCGCTACTTCACCAAGACCACATCGCGCATAGAGGGGATCGGGGTGGAGGAGATCGCGGCTGAGTCCCTATCTCATCACAAGCGTGCCTACCCGACGCGGGAGGGAGGCCTGCGTGATCTCGATTGGGGCGGCCAGTATCAGTGGCGCCAAGACGGCGAATATCACATGTTCAACCCGAAGACGATCTTCCTCCTCCAGGAAGCTACACGTTCCGGGAAGTCCGATGTCTTCCGGGATTACAGCCAGCTGGTGAACGATCAGAGCGAACAAATGGCAACCTTAAGAGGGCTGTTCGAACTGAAGCCGGACCGCGAGCCGGTGCCGATCGAGGAGGTCGAGCCGGTCGAGGAGCTGTTCAGGCGGTTTGTCACGGGCGCCATGTCGTTCGGCTCCATCAGCGCGGAAGCGCACGAGACGCTCGCCATCGCCATGAACCGGATCAACGGCAAGAGTAACAGCGGCGAAGGCGGCGAGGATCGTCGGCGCTACACGCCCAGCCCGAACGGCGATCTGCGCCGCAGCGCCACCAAGCAGGTGGCATCAGGCCGCTTTGGCGTCACCAGTGAGTACCTTGTCAACGCCGATGAGCTGCAGATCAAGATGGCGCAGGGCGCCAAGCCCGGCGAGGGCGGCCAGCTTCCCGGCTACAAGGTCTACCCATGGATAGCGGAGGTGCGGCATTCCACCCCCGGGGTTGGGCTG
>JADFKX010000094.1 GCA_022564695.1 Chloroflexota bacterium
TTCCCGTCCGACCTGCTGGTGGCTCCGGGCACGCCCATGACCGGAATCATGCCCGGCCCCTGTCCCCTCGTTCTCGCCGGTCTGCCCTGCGTAGCGATTCCGGGGACCATGCTGGGGCTGGATCTGGCGGGGATCCCGGGCACGGACGACCTGGACGCCGTCTGCTGGTTCGACTTCAACGGGAACGGGCTGCCCGACCTACCTATCATGGTGGGCGGGCCCGACGACTACTTCTACTCCATCACTGGCATCTCGGCCTCTACCGGCGCCTTCGGCCTTAGCGGCGGCGATGTCCTGGCCCCCGTCGGCGGAATCCCCGCTGTCGTCGCCGCGGCGCCGACCATCGGTTTGCTCCCGGACCCTGACGGCGCGGCCCCCCCTCCTGGGGGATGAGTTGGACGCCATGAAATGCCTCCAGGTCCAAGACGTGCCCACGCCCACCGTGGTCACCGAAATCCACAACGCCGGCGACACCGTGGTCACCTCCGTCGTCGTGGGCACCACCGTCCACGACAAGGCCACCGTGAGCGGCGGCTTCGGCACCCCCACCGGCAGCGTCACCTTCGACTGGTTCACCAACGGAACCTGCACCGGCGCCCCGGCCGCCACCTCAGGCGCGTTCGCCCTCGCCGGCGGCTCCGTCGACGCCACCACCTTCACCCAAACACCCTCTACAGCCACCCCCCACTCCTTCCAGGCCCACTACAGCGGCGACGGCGTCTACAGCGCCGCCGACAGCCCCTGCGAGCCCCTCACCGTGACTAAGCCGGACCCGCACTACGAGTGCTACGATATAGTCGACTCTCCGCCAGGCGTCGCCGTCACCCTAGAGACCCAATTTGGCGTTGACGAGGTGGATGTCGGCCCGGCCCTCTTCCTCTGCCCACCCACCCTCAAGAACGGCGAGGGAGACCTGACCGCGCAGCATCTTAAGTGCTACGACATCTTCGGATCCGACCCACCCGATCTTGTGGATCTCACTACCCAGTTTGGCCTGGATCAACAGGTAGAGGTTGGCCAAGCCAGACTACTGTGCGTGCCCGCCCTTAAGCAGGTCGTCTTCCCAATCTCCGATCTTCCACTGCTGGGACCACTGCCAACGGTCCCCCACTACGAGTGCTACGACATAGATGGGCCAGCGCCAGACATCAGCGTGACCTTAGACAACCAGTTCGGCGTGGGGACCGTGAATGTCGGTCCGGCCAGGTTCCTGTGCGCGCCCGCTATCAAGACCGTCATCGGGTCGGGCCTGCCCGGCGAGGGAGACCTTGCCGCGCCGCACCTAAAGTGCTACGACATACTGGCAGCTAGCCCTGCCTTCATTGTCGACTTAGAGACCCAGTTCGGCATTGAGACGTCCGTGAACGTTGAGCAAGCCAAACTACTGTGTGTGTTACCCGCCGTTAAGGTGGTCGTTTGTCTAGACAGCGACGGAGACGGCTGGTGCGACTTCGAGGACAACTGCCCGGCGGTGGCGACCGTCTGGTTCGTACCGGTCGGCGACACGGATTGCGACGGGTTCCCGTCGAGCGTCGGGGTGCCCGGGAAGGGGGCGGAGACCGATATAGGCACGGACCCGAACAACCCCTGCGCCGCCAACAACGTCGCCAACAACGAGGGGCTTCCCGACCACTGGCCGTTCGACTTTAACGATAACCAACGGGCCGACCTTTCGGACGTCCTGGGCTATATTCCGGTGTTCAACAGCTTCGCGCCCGGCCCGCCCTATGACCCGCGCTTCGACTTAGATTTCAGCGGCGGCATCACGCTGGGGGACGTGCTTTCGTACATCCCGGTGTTCAACCTGACCTGCTAAGCCGTAGGGGCGAAGACGAGTACCGGCGCCCCTACGCCGGCCTCGCTGGCCACAGATTAGGAACTGTCTGCGTCCACCTACGAGCGGGCGGGGGTGCGATGCGATATCTACGCCCGTTGGCTTGCGGGACCGCAAGACCAAGGTTGAGGGCGACGCTCAGAGTATTTGTTCCTGAGGAAGCGCGGGGGCGGATAGTTTAAGCATCATCTTTTGCGCGTATAATGGCGCTACCATGCGAGAGCGGGCTGCCCTCCTTGCCGTTGTTGTATTCGTGCTCCTTGCCTTGAGCGCCGGTGCGCGCGACCCCGCCGGTGCATCGACATCGAGCTCAACGATCCGCTGGGGACCTTACGCGCTTCCCGCTGCGGCGGACGGAATGCCGGGCGGGGTGAAAAACCAGATATTCCTGAACGTCGAGAAGCCATGCGTCGATTGCTATCTAACTCGTATAGTTCCCAACCTCGTCTATGAGGATGGGACGAATGTGAACTTTAGCACCGGTGGCATGATGCATCACATGGTGCTCTTCAATCTCACAGGAACCGATACGACGTGTGATGGCACGATCATCGGTAATCTGGGCGAGCGCGTTATGGCGTCAGGCAATGAGAGATCTGTAATAACGTTCCCGGACGGTTACGGCTACTACGTACAATCAGGCGATGTCTGGAACCTTGTAATGCACCTGATGAATATGCAGACATCGCCTCAGGAGTTCTATCTGGAATTCACCTTCGACTACCGCCCGGGGACGGATGAGGTGAGGGCGCTAACGCCGATCTGGCTTGACGTCGACAACTGCGCGGACTCGGAGTTCGACATCGCTGCTGGATACTCAGATACCCACTGGGACTGGTCTTCTGATCGTGAGGGCGACATCGTTGGCATCGGTGGCCATCTCCATAACTACGGTATCAGTATCGCGGCCGAAAGGGTGGAGACCGGCGAGTACATCTGTACATCGGATGCGGGATACGCCACGGGTTCATCGTTCGCGCCGGCGGCCGTTCCGCCCGACGGCGAGGGGCATCCCGGGGCAACCAACGAATTGAACCCCGGAAATCCAGAGTACGTTGGGCGGATAGAGGATATGAAATCTTGTAGCACAGCGTTCCGCCTGAAAGCGGGGGAAACGATTCGGCTGCATACTCAGTACAATCCTCCCATGCTCCAGGACGGTGTTATGGGGATTATGATCGCCTTCATGTACGAGACGACTGAGCCGCCGGACTACGACAAGGATGGCGTAACTGACGACTCCGACAACTGCCCCGCCTGGCCGGTGCCCGCCAATGATCTCGACTGCGACGGGTTCACCATCGCAGTCGAGACGTACATGGGGACGCTGCCGATGGACGCCTGCGCCAATACTCCCTCCGGGGACGACGAGGGGCTGCCCAACGCCTGGCCATACGACCGTGACGATAACCAACGGGCCGACCTTGCGGACGTGCTGGGCTATATTCCGGTGTTCAACAGCTTTTCCCCCATCGCGCCCTATGACCCGCAGTTCGACTTGGATGCGAGTGGGGGCATCACGCTGGGGGACGTGCTTTCATACATCCCGGTGTTCAACCTGACCTGCTAAGCCGTAGGGGCGAATGGGGGTACGGGCCCAGACGGGCGCGCTACCGGCGGCCCGAATCCGGAGCGGATTGACAGGCGTAGAAACGGGTGTAGAATACGTTCGCCGCGGGGTGCGGCTGTCCGGTCCGACATACGATTTTGCGGCCTCAGAAGGACGGTGAGCGCCCATGTCCAGGCAGGCAAAGAAACCATCCGTAGCTCAGGATATCCTCATGCTGGGCGATATATACCTCACGCTGGGGTGGCTGGCGTTTCAGCGGCTGCGGCACGGTCCGCTGTGGCCGTGGGAGGCGGAATTAGGTGAGCCAGGGGCGCCGGTGGCGACGTTGTTACGGGGTCAGGAGGAGGAGAGCTCCGAGACTGTGTCCTCGAAGCGAGGCTAGGCCCCACGTTGCCGCAGGCGACCTGAGAACACTGCCTGCCAGCAGTCAGTGTGGCCCTTACGTGCTTCTGAGGCGCGGCAGGATGTCTGAGGCGTAGCGCTCCACGTGGGGCATGAAGTCGGCGAAGGCGGGGGTGATGGGGACGAGGAGGAAGTGGCTGACGCCCGCCTCCGCGAAGTCCGCCAGGCGACGGGCGCAGTCATCGGCGGTGCCCATCACCACGTAGCTGTCGACGATCTTCTCGAACGGCTGGTTGTAGCGGCGTGAGAGGTCCGCGGCGGCGGTACGCTTCGCCTCCTCGTAGCTATCAGCCAGGCAGATGAACTGGTAGAGAGCGCCCTCGATGGCGGCAGGGTCACGGCCCGCTTCCTCGGCGACCTGTCGGACCTGGGCGAGACTGTCGCGGAAGCGTTCGGGGGAGAAGAGGTAGGGTAGGTAGCCGTTACCAAGGCGGCCGGCGCGGCGGATGGCGGCCTGGGAGCGGCCGGCGATCCAGAGGGGCGGGCCACCAGGCTGGGCGGGCTTGGGCTGAAGGGTGACGCCATCCAGCACGGTGAAGCGGCCATCGAAGGAGACGTTGTCCTCAGTCCAGAGCTTTCGTAGGAGCTGGATAGCCTCGTCGGTGCGTGCGCCGCGCTCCTTGACGGGGACGCCGACGGCCTGGAACTCCTTGGGGTATTCGCCGCCGACGCCTATGCCGAGGGTGAGACGGCCGCCGGAGATGATGTCCACTGAGGTGATCTCTTTGGCGGCGAGGGCGGCGGGGCGGAGGGGGAGGAGGAGGACGGCGGTGCCGAGCCGGATGCGATCGGTTGTGGCGGCGACGGCGGCGAGGGTGGTGAGGGCGTCGAAGGTGGGGAAATGGAAGAATATATGCTCGGAGGTCCAGACGGAGTCGTAGCCGAGCTCCTCGATGCGGGCGGCGTCACGCCACTGTTGGGGGTAGATGTTGACGCCGAACTGAAGTCGGTCAGGAGAGGCGCTCATGGTATTGGCCACAGGTTAACACAGGAGCGAAGGCGATAGAAAAGGCGGCGCTGGACAGCTACGGACGCGGAGCGTACCATCGTGGCGCGAGGCGGCCACCGGCTCGACGAAAGGAGGCGCGGCATGGCAACGGACTACCCTGTCACCTTTGACGTCGTCCGCCCGGAGAGGTTCGAGCGTACGCAGGTCGTTCTCCGAATCCTCCTTCTGATTATCATCTCGATTGTGACGGGCGCCGTGGGCTGGATGTTCGGCCTCGTCTACCTGCTCCTGCCGGTGCTGGCGGCGATCCTGGTATCGAACCGGGGGAGTGAGCGGTTTATAGAGGAGGAGGGGGCCCGCGTGAGCGGCTGGCTGCGCTGGCTGGTGGCGTTCTACGCCTACCTGTTAATCCTTACCGACCGGTTCCCGACGGAGAGGCCGGGGGAGATCGTTCGCTTCGATGTCAGGGCAGGTGGCAGCCCCACCGTTGGGTCGGCGCTGCTGCGTCTCGTATACAGCATACCCAACGCGTTTGTGTTCCTGCTCCTCGGCATCGTATCGGTGGCCGTGTGGCTGATTGCGGCGGTCATGGTGCTGGTGCGGGAGAGCTATCCGGAGGGGCTGTACAACTTCCAGCGGGGCGTCCTCCGCTGGGAGGCGAGGCTGCTGAGCTACCACGCCTCTTTAGTGGAGGAGTACCCGCCGTTCGCGCTGGACATGGAGGCCGCAGAGGAGGCGTCGGCGTAGCTTTGGGCCACCAGTGAGCACAAAGAGAGCACAGATTCATGGGCGGGAGACTTCGCAGGCCCGCTACGCCGCGATCCGGGCGCATGTGATACGTCCGGGTAGGATCTTGCTGGGGCGACGCGCATCCACAGACGAGAGATGGACGACGTTTGGAGGGAAGCCCGAGTCCGGGGAATCACCGGAGGAGACGCTACGGAGAGAGCTTATAGAAGAGCTTGGGATTGACGTTTTGGAATTTAAGCGGCTTCCCGACAGGGACACCACATGGGATGGCGAGGCCGCGCGGGTTGCCGTCTTCGCCGTGACGAGCTGGCGCGGCAAGCCCCGAAACAGGGCCAGGCATGAGCACTCTGCCATCGCTTGGTTCAGGCGTGAAGAATTGAAGTCTTTGCCAATGAGTGAACAGGCGTATTCAGAGGCGATCAATCTACTGTAGGAGGGGATATGCGGCTGAAAGAAAAGGTGGCGTTGATCACGGGCGCGGCCTCCGGCATCGGGAAATCGACGTCATTGCTGTTCGGGCAGGAGGGCGCGAAGGTGATGTGCGTCGATATCAATGGGGAGGGAGCGGAGCGGGTAGCTCACCAGATCGCCGATACCGGCGGCGAGGCGGCCTCGCTAACGGTGGACGTGGCGAAGGAAGAGGACGTTAAGCGGATGGTGAGTGAGACGGTAGAGCGCTGGGGCCGGCTGGACATCCTTTACAACAACGCCGGCATTGGGGTTGGGGGGCCAGTGACGCAGGTAACGGAGGAGGAGTGGGACAGGCTGATCAATATCAACCTGAAGGGGGTATTCCTGGGTTGCAAGCACGCCATCCCGGAGATGTTGAAGCAGGGGGGAGGCGCCATCGTCAACACGGCCTCGGACGCCGGCCTGCGGGGTATTGCCTGGCTGTCCACATATTGCGCCTCCAAGGGTGGCGTAGTGCTGTTGACGAAGTCGCTGGCGGTTGAGTGGGCGAGCCAGGGCATAAGAGTAAACTGCGTGTGCCCGGGGGTGATCCAGACTCCGATCCTGGAGCCGTTCCTTTCGCAGGCAGGGACGGGGCGAGAGGCGGTACTGGAGAGGATGGCGCAGATGCATCCTCTGGGCCGGGTTGGCCAGCCGGAGGAGGTGGCGCAAGCGGTGGCGTTCCTGGCTTCGGACGAGGCGTCTTTCATCACCGGGGTAGCGCTCCCCGTGGACGGGGGGTTGGAGGCCGGCCCGCCAATGCAGCGTCTCGGTGGAATAGATGGCTAGGGACCGAGGTCAGAAGCAGGGATCATAGATAAGTTGACATATCGGCCAGGATTGTGCTACAAACTGACTAGTCGGTATGTCCTAGAAAGGGTCAGCCGTGAAGTTCGGGATCATATATGAGCTGCAGATGCAGAAGCCGTGGGACGGCGATAGCGAGTACCGCACGTACCATGACGCCCTGGAGCAGATAGAGCTCGCTGATAAGCTCGGCTTCGACTACGTGTGGGAGGTGGAGCACCACTTCCTGACGGAGTACTCCCATTCGTCGGCGCCGGAGGTGTTTCTGGCGGCGGCCAGCCAGCGGACGAAGAACATCCGCCTGGGCCACGGGATAGCGCTGCTACCCTCCCCATTCAACCACCCGATCCGGGTGGCGGAGCGGGCGGCGGCCTTGGACATCGTATCCAACGGGCGGGTAGACCTGGGGACGGGCCGCTCGATCACGGAGCAGGAGTTGGAGGGATTCGGAATCGACCCGGCGGACTCGCGGTCGATGTGGGACGAAGCGGTCCGTATGATCCCGAAGATGTGGACTCAGGAGACGTTCTCCTGGGAGGGTGACCATTTTGTGGTACCGCCCCGGAACGTCATCCCTAAGCCGATCCAGAAGCCGCACCCGCCGATGTGGATGGCCTGCACCCAGCCAGACAGCTTCCGTCTGGCTGGAGAGTACGGGCTGGGCGCGCTCTCCTTCGGATTCATCGCCCCTGGTGTGCTGGAGGCGAGCCTGAACATCTACCGCGAGAACTTGAAGAATGCCCAGCCGGTGGGCGAGTTCGTGAACAGCCAGTTCGCGGCGACGACGATGGCGCTGACCGCCCCCACGGATGAGGAGGCGATTGAGTACGGCAAGCCGGGAGCGGACTTCTTCGGCGAGTCGATAGCAGCGCTGTTCATCCCCTGGGCGAAGAAGAAGGACGTGCCCGAGTCCTATCAGTACTACCAGACCCTAGCCAAGATGGCGGAGCAGCGGCTGCGGGAGCGGCCCAGCTTCGAGGAGCAGTTCGAGTCTGGGGCGCTGTGCATGGGCTCCGTGGAGCGCTGCCGCAAGGTGGTGCAACACTACGCGAAGACCGGAATCGATCAGCTTATTTTCATGTGCCAGGTGGGACGCATTCCGCACGAAAAGGTTATGCAGACGATCCGGCTGCTCGGCGAGGAGGTAATCCCTGCCTACCGGTAGGCAGGCCCGAGTTTAACTAGTCATCCGCACCCCTATCCCTTTGGCTCGCCTGCCTTTTGGCAGGCGAGCGGCGGGTCGAGAACCCC
>JADFKX010000095.1 GCA_022564695.1 Chloroflexota bacterium
CATGCCGCCGCCCGCCCCGAAGCCGGACTGAACGCCCTGGACGCCATGATCGCCTCCTTCGTCAACATTGGTCTCCTGCGCCAGCAGCTCCGCGACGCTGCCCGAATCCACGGCATCATCACCGATGGCGGCCAGGCGGTTAACGTTATCCCTCACCACACGGCGGCCAGTCTCCTCATCCGCGCCGAGGACGACGTCTATATTGACGAGGCGCTTAAGGAGAAGGTGCTCGCCTGCTTTAGGGCGGCGGCGGAAGCGACGGGCTGCCGGCTGGAGCACCGCTGGGGGGAGGAGTCACGCTACAAGGCGATGTCCTCCAACCGCGCCCTCGCTGGGGCCTACCGCACGAACATCGAGGGGTTGGGGCGTAAGGTGATCGAGCCGGAGTCGCGTCGCTCCATGGGCTCCACGGACATGGGCAACGTCAGCGCCATCGTCCCCGCCATTCATCCTTCCATCACTGTGGCGCCGCCGGACATCCCGATTCACACGGTGGAGTTTCGCGAGATGGCCGCCAGCGATGCCGGCCACAAGGCGCTGCTGGACTCGGCCAAGGCGCTGGCTATGACCGCCGTGGACGTCCTCACGGACGCCGATCTGCGAGAGCGGATGAAGCGGGAGTTCGACTCATCGAAGTAGGTACAGGCTCTAGGCTAAGGTAAAGTGAGAGTGTGAGCGATAATCCCATCATAGGCGTGGACGCCATGGGTGGCGATAACGCCCCAACGGAGATCGTGGCCGGGGCGGTTCGCGCCGCCAAGGAGCTGGGCGTACGTGTCGCCCTCGTAGGGCGGTCTGAGGAGATCGTCGCCTGCATGGCGCGGCAAGGGCCCACGCCCGATACGATCACCGTCGTTCCTGCCTCTGAGGTGATCGAGATGGACGAATCGCCCGCCCAGGCGGCCCGTCACAAGAAGGACTCCTCCATCGTTGTGGGTTTGCGGATGGTGAAGCAGGGGGAGGCCGGCGCCTTCGTCTCGGCCGGGAACACCGGGGCGATAATGGCCGCCGCTATCATGTACCTGGGCCGCATCAAGGGGATCGAGCGGCCCACGCTGGTGGCTCTCATGCCACTCTCAGGGAAGGTCACCGCCTTCTTGGACGTGGGCGCCAACGCCGATTGCAAGCCGAACTACCTGTTCCAGTTCGCGGGGATGGCCTCCGCTTATATGCGGCACGTGTGGGATGTGGAGCGGCCCAGGGTGGCGCTGCTGAACATCGGCGAGGAGGAGGCGAAGGGGAGCACGCTGGCCCAGGAGGC
Organism: Chloroflexota bacterium; assembly: GCA_022564695.1. Taxonomy (GTDB): domain Bacteria; phylum Chloroflexota; class Dehalococcoidia; order SM23-28-2; family RBG-16-64-32; genus JADFNQ01. The sequence continues at coordinate 1,262 of JADFKX010000095.1, forward strand.
CTACCAGCTGCTGGCCGGGAGCGACCTCAACTTCATCGGAAACGTGGAGGGCCAGGACGTCCCCACCGATATCGCCGACGTTATCGTAACCGATGGCTTCACGGGGAACGTCGTCATCAAGACGATGGAGGGGATGGCGGAGTTCATCATGGGTCAGCTCAGGGTTGCTATCAAGAGCCGCCCCTGGTACGCGGCGGCAGGTCTGGCGCTTATGCCCGCCTTCAATCAGATGCGCAAGAAGCTGGACTACCGGGAGTATGGCGCCGGGCCGCTGCTGGGCGTGAACGGGCTTGTGTTCATCGGCCACGGCCGCAGCGATGCCCGCGCAATCTACAGCGCTCTGCGCGTCGCCCGTGATGCCGCGCAGTCGGGCATGCTTGAGGCGTTGCGGGAGGTAGCGCCGGTCAGGGGAAAAAGGGAGGCGGGATAGAGCAATCCGGGCGCCTTCAGTCGCTGGTTAGGTGTGATGTAGGGGAGGCCCCGCTGGCTTCTGGCCTCCACGCCGCTATCAGCGGGGGTCGCCGAGGGTGGCTCTAATCCGTCGCCAGCCACTCGGATAGCGTGCGAGTGAGCGGCTCCAGCATCTCTTCCAGGCGCACGGTCTCCGGCGCCAAGTGCGATTGCATGATGCTGCCCTCAACGGTCGCGATGAGAAGAGTGGCGGCGAACCGCAAGTCGATGTCTTTGCGTGTGCGCCCGGCATCACGGCTGGCGCTTAGAATTTCTACGATCAACTCTCGCCAGCGGTCGTACATTGCTGCCAGCCGCTGGCGCACCTTCTCGTTGCGGGAGGCATGGGCGGCGAACTCCGCGTATAGAGAGCCCCATAGCGGGTCATCACGCAGTAGCTTGAACACCCCGCTGAGGATCATCCGCACGTTATTGGCCAGGGGCTGGGTGTGCTCCACTGCCTGGCGGAACGCTTCCTGCTGGCGGGAGATGCGCTCCTCCAGCATGGCCCAGAGCAGGTCCTCCTTGGTATCGAAGTGGACGTAGAAGGCACCCTTGGAGAAGCCTGCCTCCCGCACGATCTCGTCCACCGTTGCCCGGTCGAAGCCGGAGCGGGCGAGGACGCCCGTGGCAGCCTCCATCAGGCGTGCACGGGTGTCCTGGCCGCGGCGTCGCCGCGGTGAATCTTTGAGCACTGCGGTCATAGTGGGGCGATTATACCCCGGCTCGCATCATGGGGCCAATTAGGGGACCCACAGGCGGGCTACCAGCTCGGCCCGGTCGCGCGGGCTGAGCCGCGGCGGCTCGCCGCTGCGGAGGAGCGACTCCAGGCTGTGTGCGGCCAGGGCCGCCAGCCGGGGGAACCCACCCGTTAGGGCTGTGATGACCGCGAAGGTCAATATCAGTGCGGTCGCTGTCGTAGCGATGATCAGCGCCGTCAGCATCGTGAATCTCCTTTCTATAACATACCGACCAGTCAGTATTGTATCACCTATATAGACCTGATTCAATGCAGTTCGTTACGGATGGCTTGGAGCAGGGCTTCAGCGGGCAGCGGTTAGTCTTGGGGCGCGGCGGTCGCGCCGAAGCGCAGCCAGATACGCAAGGCGGACTGGAGGTTGCGCAGCCCCTTGTCCGCGGGGAGGCCGGCCAGCAGGCAGCTCTCAATGTGCTGGTCCATGATCAGCAGCCCCACCTGATCCAGGCCGCTGCGTGCCGCCATCAGCTGCGTCAGTACGTCATCGCACATCCGGTCCTCGGACACCATGCGGTGAATGCCCCGTATCTGGCCCTCGATGCGGCGGAGCCGGGCGAGGAGAGCCTCAACCTCAGTCTTGGTGTCTTGCGCCATCTCGTATTGCTCCTGCGTTGACATACCCCATAGGGGTATGCTACCATCACTCCAGCAAACCAGTCAAGGGCTGCACTTCGTATCGATGATAGGATGGCAGCGCAACAGTAGGAGGATGGGATGACCAAACCCGCAGACGTTACGGATGGCAACTTCGAGGCCGAGGTCCTTAAGTCGGACAAGCCGGTTCTCGTGGACTTCTGGGCCCCCTGGTGTGGCCCCTGCCGCATGGTCGCCCCCGTGGTGGAGGAGCTGGCCGAGGAGTATGACGGTAAGGTGAAGTTCCTCAAGCTCAACACTGACGACGAAATTAACACGGCTGCTAAGTACGGCATCCGCAGCATACCTACATTGCTGATGTTCAAGGGCGGCGAGGCTGTCGATCAGATAATCGGGTTCCGGCCCAAGGGAGACCTTAAGAAGACGATCGATAAGGCGCTGGCCTAGAGGTCGCTGGGTTGTGGCCCGACAGGAATACGAGATCGTGATAATCGGCGGCGGGCCCGCGGGCCTCGCCGCCGGTCTATAAGCGGCCCGCGCGCGCCGTAAGACTGTTCTTCTGGAGAAGGGGGTAATCGGCGGGCAGATATCTCTTACGGAGCTTGTGGAGAACTACCCGGGCGTCCCTTCCATCAACGGCTTCGATCTGGCCCAGGCGATGCTCGAGCAGGCCGAGAGCTGCGGCATGGAGACGCAGCTCGTCGAGACGACGGCGTTGGAGCAGGATGGAAAGGCGTGGCTGGTACGCACGGCTGAAGGCGAGTACCTGGCCAGGGCCGTGATCGTCACCGCTGGCGCCGACTACAACAAGCTGGGCGTCCCCGGCGAGGAGCGTCTCACCGGCCGTGGCGTGTCCTACTGCGCCACCTGCGATGCCGCCTTCTTCAAGGGGCAGCATGTGGCCGTTGTCGGCGGCGGCGACGCCGCCATGGACGAGGGGTTGTTCACCACTCGCCATGTCGACAAGATCTCCGTCATCCACCGTCGCGACCGGTTGCGGGCCAGCGCCATCCTCCAGGAGCGGGCGTTCGCCAACTCTAAGATGGAGTTCGTCTGGAACACGGTAGTCACCGAGATTCTGGGCGAGGAGGCCGTTACCGGCGTACGTCTCCGTAATAGGGAGACGGGCGAAGACAGCAGTATGGATGTGGCCGCCGTATTCATCTTCATCGGCCAGCACCCCAACACGGACTTCCTCCGCGGGCTGGTTCCGACTGACGAGGGAGGGCACGCGGTGGTGAACGACTGGATGGAGACGGAGCGGCCGGGCCTGTACGTCGCCGGCGATGCCCGCCGCAACTCCGCCCGTCAAGTGGTCAGCTCCGCCGGCGACGGCGCCACTGCCGCCATCGCCGCCGAGCACTACCTCAGCAGCAACTTCGCCGCCTGAGGGGGGCTTGGCGGCGTCCAGCGCTGGAGTTGGCCTGACTTCTGACCCTGTATACTGCCAGTGCGGGAGTGGAAGGGTCCCGGTGGGCTTCGCGGTCTTCAAAACCGTTGCGGGGCGGTTGTCCCGTCCCGGGTGGGTTCGACTCCCATGCACTCCCGCCAGATGGGCCTTATTGGGGGCGTTTCGCGCTCAGCCCGTTGTCGCCGCTTCCGGCGTTGGCTGAGCCTCTGTCGCTACCTGAATGTCTTGGCGGTCGAACACGCTAAGGAGCGCCTCCGCGCAGCGGGGATCCAGCTGCGACCCAGCCACGCGGCGTATCTCCGCTTTCGCCTCTACCACCGTCATCGCCGGGCGATAGGGCCGCTCGGACGTGACCGCGTCGAACGTATCCGCGACCGAGATGATCCGCGACTCCAGCGGTATCTCTTGGCCGCTGAGACGGTCCGGGTACCCCGTTCCGTCGAACCGCTCGTGGTGGTGGCGGATGATGCCGCTCATATCGCGCAGCGCCTTCGCCTGCTGCGAGATCTCCCAGCCCTTCACCGTGTGCGTCTTCATCTGCTCCCACTCAGCCGGCGTGAGCTTGCCGGGCTTCTTCAGGAGGCCGAGCGGCAGGCTGATCTTGCCGATATCGTGCATCTGCGCCGCCAGCACCAGCTTGCGCAGCGCCGCCGGGGACAGCCCCATCTCCTTGCCGATTACGAGGGCGTAGGCTGCTACCCTGCGCACGTGCCCGAACGTCGCGATATCGTACGACTCGATGTCGTCAGCGAGCTGCACCAGTGACTCGTCCCGTCCGCGGTCAAGCTGGGCGATCGCGTCTCGCATGACCAGCGCCTCGGCGATTGCCTGGACGCTGTTGGAGCGGCCGCTTTCCCAGACCCAGCCGGCGATGATCGACCCGAAGGCTGCCAAGAACAGGCCGTGGTATTCCCACCATGACAAGTGCCAGGCTCGCCCGAACCCCAGGCCGAGCTGCGCCTCGGCGAGGAGGACCAGCCCCACCACCATCGCCAGTTGCGAGTTCAACCGCGCCAGCCGGTAGGACTGATAGTAGCGCCAGGCGGCGAAGGAGAGCATCGCAATGATGACAGCAGTCAGGCCGTACTTGAACGTGGTGTCTGTAGTGGGCAGCCAGGATAGCCAGCCTGGGAACGCCAGGCTGACACCCAGGAACGCCGCGAACGCAACCGCCGCCAAGGCGAACACCAGGCCCGGAAATCGCACCCCGTGCGCGTGCGTTAGGCCGCGTATCGTGATGGTGCTGAGCACGGCGAACATTGCCCCGGCGAACGTGCTGGCCCAGGGCGACGCGATCAGCACGGCGGACACCTCGTTGTACAGATAGCCTGGGGTAGTAAGACCATGCACGGAGAAGAGCGCGCCCAGAGCCATGAAGCTCAGCGCCAAGAACAGGATCCTCGTCTCGCGGACGGAGCGCACCGCGAGCACCAGCACGCCGCAGATCATCACCGCCATCAGGGACGCCGCCGATACGACGTAAAAGTGGAACTCCGGCGCCATCCAAACGGCATCCAGCTCTGGCAACGCCAGCAGCACGCCCAGGATAGCGACGGGCGCGACGAGTGCAGCACCGATCAGTTTCATAGTGGTCTAGGCCTCCGGATCTGGAAAGTATCTATATGTAGACGGAGGTCAGAGACTCATCGTTGCGGCTGTCGTGTGGGGTGATGGGTTGGCGCGTCGCTCCTGTGCCGAGCGCAACTGTTCGCGCACCTCCGCTGGTACCCAGTCGTCGTGCTCGGCGTAGGTAGCCGGCACAGGCCTGCGTGTATCAGATGTCTTGAAGCACTACGCCCGACAGCGCGCCCTCTTGATAGCGCTCTCGCATGTGCTATTCTTGGGCCGACTCGTGCTGTACGTATTCTTCGGCAAAGACTCTTTTTCCCTCCGCGAGAGGCTGGACGGGCTGCGTGCGTCTCTGGATGCCGACGGGATGCTCGCCTCCAGCACGACTGTCCTAGACGGTCGCAAGACCAGCCTGGTGGAGGTGAGGGCCGCCTGCGATACGGTGCCTTTCATGTCCGCTAACCGGCTGGTGATCGTTGAAGGGCTTCTGTCGCGGCTGGCCGGCGCCGGACGCGGCCGGCGCAGCGGCGGCGGGGAGCCGTCGGGAGAGGCTGCCGCCTGGCTGCCGCTCGCCGATTACGCGGGTGGGATGCCGCCGTCTACGCATCTGGTGCTGATAGACGGTGAGATTAAGGGGCGTAACCCGCTCCTTGATGCGCTCAAGGGCAAGGGAGAGGTTCGGGAGTTCCGCCCCCTGTACCCGCGAGCCGTCACGGACTGGATCCGGAGGCGCGCCCAGCCTCTCGACCTCAAGCTTAGCGCCGGCGCCGTGCGCCTGCTCGCCGAGTTCGTGGGGAGCGATCTCTGGACACTCTCCGGTGAGCTGGAGAAGCTGTCCGTCTACGCCGCCGGTAAGCCCATCGGCGAGGAGGAGGTGCGGGCGCTGGTCACGGCCGTGCGCGAGACCGCCGTCTTCCCCCTGGTTGACGCCATTGTGGAGGCGCGTCCAGCAGTGGCTGTCAGGCTCTTGCGGCAGATGTTCCGACAGGGGAGCGCCGCTCCCTATATCATAATGATGATACAGCGGCAGTTTCGCCACCTGGCGATCGCCCGCGAGATGCTGGATGCGGGGGAGAGCGGCCGGCGTATCGGCGATGCCATGCGGCTGTATGATTTCGCTCTCGAGAGGCTCTTGGATCAGGCTCCGGGCTATACCAGGGCGCGGCTCCAGGCGGCGTTCCAGCGCCTGCTGGAGGCGGACCTCCACATCAAACGCGGCATCTACGATGGCGAGCTGGCCCTGGAGCTGCTGGTGCAGGACCTGGCGGAGACGGGCTTCCGGGCCCGGGCCGTGGCCTAGTCGGAGCCGGCGTCACCGTTGCTGTGGAGGATGGGGTTGTAGCAGGCGGCGGACTGGTCTGGCTCCAGTTCGGTCAAGGTTGGCGCGGGCTCCGTCCGGCAGACGTTGGTGGCCTTGGGGCAACGGGGCAGGTAGGGACACTCCTCGGGCAGCTCCGCTAGATTGGGCGCCGCTCCGCGGATGGCCGGCAGGGGCCTGATCTGATCCTGGTCCCAGCGAGGGCGGCTCCCCAGGAGCGCCCATGTGTAGGGATGGCGGGGCCGATTGAACACCGTCCGCGTATCGCCGAACTCAACGACGGAGCCCGCGTACATGACCGCCATCTCATCGGCCATCTGGGCCACAACGCCGAGGTCGTGAGTGATGAGGAGGATGGAGGTGCCGAAGCGCTGCTGGAGCTGGCGCAGATCTTCGAGGATCGCCGCCTGTATGGTCACGTCCAGTGCGGAGGTCGGCTCATCGGCGATGAGCACCTTGGGGTTCAGTGCGGTGGCGATAGCGATCATGACCCGTTGTGCCATGCCACCCGATAGCTGGAAGGGATAGCTCCGCGCTACCTCCTTCGGGTTGGGGAGGCCTAT
>JADFKX010000096.1 GCA_022564695.1 Chloroflexota bacterium
GGTGCCCGAGGCGCTGGAACGCTTCCGCGCCAGCGAGGTAGCGCGGAACTGGTTCGGCGACGAGTTCGTCGAGCAGTACGCCGCCTTCCGTCAGTGGGAGGTAGAGAAGCACCGGTTGGCCGTCACAGACTGGGAGCGCCGCCGCTACTTCGAGATGGTGTGAGGGGGCGATGGGCAACGGGAAATAGGAAATGGGCGGTGACTGTCATTCTGAGCGGTTGCGACGTATCTTTTCCGCCAGACGCACATACGCGAAGGAATCTGGGACGGGGTCGAGTGGTGGGTCAGACGGGTCGCACCTGATGGGGGCCGCTTAGCTTGGAGTGCCGCTGCTACTTCAAGATGGTGTAGGAGGTCCCGATGCGTCTCGCCGATAAGTCAGTCTTCATCTCCGGCGCCGGCGGCGGCATGGGCCGCCTCGCCGCCCAGCTCTTCGCCCGCGAGGGCGCCCGCATCGTCGCGTTTGACATAACCGATGAAGGCCTGCAAGAGACCGTCGCCTCCGTCGAGGGCGAGGGTGGTCAGATCGTCGCCGTCACCGGCGACGTCAGCGTCGCCGCGGACGTGGAGCGCGCCGTCGCCGAGGGCGTTCGCGCCTTCGGCAAGCTGCACGTCCTCTACAACAACGCCGGCATCTTCCCGGACGAGGACGGCTCCATCGTGGAGATGGACGAGGCCGTGTACCAGCGGGTGCTGGACGTCAACCTGAAGGGCGTCGCCCTCTGCTGCAAGTACGGCATCCCCCACCTCACCGAGGCCGGCGGCGGCTCCGTCATCAACGTCGCCTCCTTCGTCGCCCTCATGGGCTGCACCGTCCCCCAGGACGCCTACACAGCCAGCAAAGGCGCCGTCATCTCCCTCACCCGCTCCCTCGCCGTCCAGTACGGCCCGAAGGGCGTCCGCGTCAACGCCATCTGCCCCGGCCCCATCCTCACACCCTTGCTGGAGTCGTTGTTTCCCACCGAGGAGGAGCGCCTGAAGCGCCTCAACCGCATCCCGATGGGCCGCTTTGGCCGCGCCGAGGATGTGGTCTACGCCGCCCTCTACCTCGCCTCCGACGAATCGTCCTGGATGACGGGTACGACGTTCGTCGTAGACGGCGGCATCAGCGTGAACTACTTCTAGCCAGATGCGTTCTCAATTATTGGGAGCGCATAGTGAGACGTATACCGCTACTGGCCTTCGGGATCGCCGTTGTGGCGCCGGTCATGCTAGCCGCCTGCGGTGGCGGTGGGCCTGGCGCTACGCCATCGCCCACGCCCACAGTGGTGTCCACGGCCACACCCACGGCAGCCCCCACTCCAGCACCGACTGCGGAGCCCATCGTGACGCCCACGCCATCACCCACGCCCACGCCCGTCCTGTCGCCGTGTGAGGCCGTTCCCGCCCTGCCGACCACCGTTACCGACCAACCAAACCTGTACTCGATCTCCGTCCCGGACGGCTGGGTGATCACTTCAGATGAAGGCGCTAGGGGCCTGCGGGTCTCAAGCATCTTCGTGGAGAGCCCAGATTTCTACACGGTCGTCGTCGAGGAACCAGAAGGCCCGTTCAACCCCGTCTACTATGAAACCGGCGCTGCCCTCAGCATTCACGTGGGAACTCCTTCGTCTTCGCCCTATCACTTCCAAGCAGTGATCAGCGAAAGCGAGGTCACCATCGACGGCGTCACCGTTCCCTATCACGCCTACGTGGAACCGAGCACGTTTGCGGGGCGGTTACTTGATGCCCACGCCAACCATGGCGGCAGCGACTACACCTTCCGTTTTATATACAACCCGGAGACCTGTCCCGCAGGCGATGATCTCTTCCGGGCGATGCTGGATTCGTTCCAGTTCAACTAGAGGCGGTTCCCGGAAGGGTGGCCTGCGCAGGCTAGTCCGGGTGCAGCTCCCGCTGCCTGGGCCGCTGGAGCCCCACCTGCTCCGCTGAGCGGCCGTATATGTCCGGCACCGGCCAGCCCTGCAGCCCCGCGTACGTGTCGATCTGCGACCGGTGGTGTATCTCGTGCTCCAGCATCATCATCAGCATACGCCAGCCGCTCAGCGAACCGTCCGTGTCTATCAGCGGCACCTTGCGCGTGAGCCACTCCGGCGGCGTCCCCTCCAGGCGTCGATGAAACTCCGCCGCCGACGCCTCCAGCGCCGGTAGCCAGCTCGACTGGCTCTCCGTAATCGGCACCTCCCAGTCCGCGATCCAGCCCTCGCCCCGGTACGCCCGCGCCCAGTACATGCGCGTCCCGGCGATGTGCCGCACGATCTCACCTATGCTCCAGGCGTTCTCGCCCTCGCCCGCCGTCGGCGCCCAGCGCTCCGCCTCCGGCGGCAGCGCGCCGATGTCGCGCAGCGCCCGCCGGTGCACCGAGTCGAAGTAGCGCAGGAACGAATCGATGTCCGTAATCATCGTGGCATCTCCCATCCAGCCGAAGCGGTCCTATTGTACCTCTAAGTCCGCCAGCCTCTCCAGCGCCTTCACCAGCGCCTGCGTCCCCTCCTCCCCCAGACCGTCCGTCTCCAGCGCTGCGAACATCTGCTGCACCAGCCCCGTTCCCGGCAGCGGCGATGCCACCCTCTCCCCCGCCTCCAGCGCCAGCCGCAGGTCTTTCCCCTGATGCGCCACCTTGAACCCCGGACGAAAGTCTCGCTCCACGATGCGCGGCGCCAGGTTCTCCATCTGCCAGGACGTCCCCGCTCCCGCGCTCACCGCCTCGATCATCACCCTCGGGTCGATACCGGAGCGGGCCGCGAACACCAGCGCCTCGCACATACCCAGGTTCGTCAACGCCACCGCGATCTGGTTGCACAGCTTCACCGTCTGGCCGGCGCCGCTGGGCCCGCAGTGCACGATCTTCCGGCCCATCGCCCCCAGCACGGGCCGGCAGCGCTCCAGCGTCTCCTCTCGCCCGCCCACCATGATTGACAGCGTGCCGTCTGTCGCCCCCTGCTGGCCTCCGCTCACAGGCGCGTCCAGCATCTCGATCCCCGCCTCGCCCAGCCGCTCCGCTATGCGACGCGTCACCGCCGGCGACATCGTCGTCATGTCCACGTGCGCCAGGCCGCGGTGCGCGCCCTCAATGATGCCTCGTGGGCCGAGGACAACCTCCTCCACGTCCGGCGAGTCGCCTACGATTGTGATCACGACGTCGGACCGTCGGGCGACGTCGGCGGGGCTGCTCCCCTTGGCGGCGCCCTCCTTCACCAGCTCGTCTATTCCAGGCTGGCTACGGTTCCAAACCGTGAGGGTGAAACCGGCCTTCATCAGATTGCGGGCCATGGGCCGGCCCATAATCCCTAGACCGATGAAGCCGATACGCTCAGTCATGGGAGGATGTGTTCAGGTTACGCTGCCCGCCTCAGTTGAGCAGCGCCAGCACCTCTGCCGCCGCGCGCTCGCCTGAGCGTACGGCGCCGTCCATGTACCCGATAAACGCCGTCGCGGTCTCTGTCCCCGCCCAATGGATTCGGTCCACCGGCTCCCGCAGGGCGGCGCCGCAGGAGACCAGCGTGCCTGCCGGGAACACCGCCCCGTAGCCGCCACGGCTGTACTCCTCCGCCGACCAGTCGCGCTCAATATACTCCCTCGGCTTGGCCGCCCGCGGCCCGAAGTAACGCTCGAAGCAGCCCAGCACGGCTTGGCGTCTCTCCGCCTCCGTCGCACTAGAGTACCGGCGCGCATCGCCCCCCTCGATGAACCCCACCAGTACGCCGGGCGCCCCGCCGCGAGGCGAGTTGTCGAACGTGAACTTGACCGGCCCGGTATCGCTGACGGCGCGACCTGACATCCCCTCCGCCCGCCAGAACGGCTCATCGTAGACGGCGTTCACTTTGATCACGCTGCCCATCGGCGTCCGTTGCGTCAGCTGGTCGCGCAGCGCTGGCATCGCCGGCCGGTACTCGATCCGCCCCGCCAAGGCAGGCGGAACGGTGACGATGGCACGCTGGCCCTGGTAGCTAAAGCCGTCACCCTCGACCCGCACGCCGTTGGTGTCCTGACTGATCCGCCGCACGGGAGCGGAAAGCCGCACGCGCTCGCCCAGCTCTTCCGCGACCCGTAGCGCGACGAGCTGCGCCCCCCCATCGAAGCGGTCCTGCTGCGCGCCGCCCTCCGTCCCCATGAGGTTCAGGATCCCGCCACCGGCGCGCGCGTAGAACAGCATGTACAGCAGCGAAAGGTCGTGTGGCTCAACAGCGTATACCGCCTCGATCACAGTGCGCATGAACGCCTTCGAGCCATCACTAGTCAGATTGGCATCCATCCAGCTCTGAAACGTCTGAGCGTCCCACTCTCGGGCGTGTGGCGCCGTCCAGGGCGACTCCGTTGTGATCTCAGCGGCCATCTCATCGAGGCGCTGGATGGCGCCGACGAACTCCGTCAGCAGAGCCGGGTCGGTGTCCGGCATAGGGCCGCTGTAGGTGACCAGTTCGCCGCTCCGATACTCAACGTGCTGCGACTCCGCGCCGTAGGTGGGGAAGCTCTCCACCCCCACCGCCTTGGCGAGGGCGAGGATGCGATCCTGGCCAGGCCCGGTCCATTGGCCGCCGACGTCGACCACTTGGCCGTCGCCGATCGGCTGGACAAGGACGCGGCCGCCGACGCGGTCGCGGGCTTCGAGTACGATTACGGAGCGTCCCTTGGCGACGAGCTCCCGCGCTGTGGTCAGGCCGGCGAAGCCGGCGCCGACCACCACTACGTCAGCTGCGTTAGCCTGTGCTGCCGCCATCGCCTGGGCCCTCCTTCTCGCCTGATCGAGCGCCTGGCCGCTGGCCTCGGGGGGAGCGCCCTGGCGGCCTCTATTTGACCGTTGCGGAGGCGTTGCTGATGACCACGTCGCCCCGCTGCGTCTTCGCCTGCAAGACGATGCGGCCGCCGCCTTCGTCCCACATCTCCGTGATAATGCTGTCGCCGGGGAAGACCACGCCGGAGAAGCGGACCTCCAGCCCCGTCATCTGGGCCGGATCGTTGTCGCAGTAGGTGGCCATGACGGCGCGTCCGGCGTAGCCTAGTGTGCAAAGCCCGTGCAGGATCGGCGTGTCGTAGCCCGCCATCTTGGCAAACGCCGGATCGATGTGCAGCGGGTTTCGGTCACCGGAGAGGCGGTAGATCATCGCCTGAGTGGGGAGCGTCTGCATCTCCACCGTCTTGTCGGGTGCCCTATCAGGGGGCTTGTTCCCAGCCTCGGGGCCGCGCTCGCCCCCGAATCCGCCGGCGCCCCGCACGAACACGCTTGCCGTATTAACGAACAGCGCTTCGCCCTGCTCGTCCTTCGTCTCAGACTCAATCACCACCAGGGCGCCCTTACCCTTATCGTAGACGCCTGTTACCTTGCCGCTGGTGGTCAGTTTCCCTTTGACCGGGATCGGCTTGTTGAGCTTAATGCGCTGCTCGCCGTGAAGGATCATCATCGGGTTGATCTCTACGGCTTGGGTCAGCCCCATCAGGCCGGGAAACGCCGGAATCACGGCGAACGTGGGCAGCACTTTCAGGTTGCGCTCGAACACGAAGTCCAGCTCCGTGGCGCCCACGCCGATGGCGTAAAGCATCACGTCCCGGTCGCCGTACTCGAAGGTCGCTGGCGGCAGCTCAATGCCTTCTGCCTGGGCTATGCCAACACGGGTGGTCATTGAGATGCCGCTCCTTTTTGAAGATTAGAGAAGATGCGCGTCAGCCCTTCCGCGTTAGCGTTGGCGAACTCCTCGGCGCCGCTCATCTCCTTGATCTTCCCCCAGTTGTCTCGTATCTGCTCCAGGCTGATCTCACCGCTGGGGTCGAGGGCGACGCCCTTCCCCTCCACGATCGCTGCCCGCGAGAAGTAGCCGCCACCCGCCACCCACACGCTGCCCGTCTCCGTGCACTCCTCCGAGCACAGGTACGCCGCTATTGGCGACACTAACTCCGGCTTCAGCGCCTCCACCACCGGCGTTGGCAGAACGTCCTCGGTCAGGCGTGAGCCGGCCAGAGGCGCAATCGTGTTGGCGAGGATGTTGTACTTCTGACCCTCGATCTTTAGGGTGTTCATCAGCCCCACCAGCGCCAGCTTCGCCGAACCGTAGTTGGTCTGGCCGAAGTTGCCGTACAGCCCCGCGGCCGAGGTTGTGAACACGATCCGTCCATACTTGTTCTGACGCATCACCCTGAAAGCGGGCTGAGTGACGCAGAACGCGCCCTTCAGGTGCACCGCCAGCACCTTCTCCCAGTCCTCCTCCGTCAGGTTGTGAAAGGCGCGGTCGCGGAGGATGCCCGCGTTGTTGATGAGAATGTCTACCTTGCCGTAGGCGTCCAGCGCCGTCTTGACTATCGCCTCGCCGCCCGCCAACGTGTCCACACCGTCGTAGTTCGGCGTCGCCTCGCCGCCCGCGGCGCGGATCTCCTCAGCCACCTTGTCGGCCATGGCGCTGCCCCCGCCCGTGCCGTCGCGGGATCCTCCCAGGTCGTTCACGACCACCTTGGCGCCCCGCGAGGCAAGGAGCAGGGCGTGGGCGCGGCCCAGGCCGCCGCCGGCGCCGGTGACGATCGCTACACGGCCATCAAACCTAATTTCGCTCATATCTGACCTCCATATCTGTGGGCGGTTCCCGCTATTCATTTCACATTTCACCGCCCCTGTCAAACGATGGAGGACAGGGAGCACCGCCCTCTGAAGCGTCCCCATGCCGTCGCCTCGGCGCCGGCTCTATACGCGCTATTTTCCCGGTGCTATCATCTGAGCCGAGTGGAGCGCTGTTTGTGAGAATATTGACAAAGTAATCCGCCGCCGCTATAACTGACGTATCACTTTTAGACTAGTATAACGTTGACGCGAGGGTTCAGCGGGGAGGCATCATCGCATGGCTGAGTCCAAATACTGGAACCGATTCTGGCGCAGGCGTATCTCCAGGCGGACTCTCCTGGGCGCCGGTGCCGTGACCGTTGCCGGCGTGGCGGGCGCCGCGGTGGTCGGCTGCAACGGCGATGACGGCGGCGGCACGCAGACCACCCCCCGCGGCGGCAGCCCCGTCCCAGTCGGGAGCCCCCAACCTGGTGGCACCATCACCCAGGGCCGCCTCCTCGAAGCCGGCGGCATCGACCCCCACATCGACCTCACCGGCTTCGGCATCTACGACCTGATGTACACGTACCTCTACTCCTGGCAGCCCAGCGTCGAGGAGGCCGTCCTCAACAACTTCGTAACTGAGATGGAGATCCCGGACGCCACCCACTTCAACTTCACCCTCCGCCAGGGCGTCAAAGTCTGGCCCGCGCCTTACGGTGGCCCTGCCGCTGACGATGAGCTCACCTCTACAGACTGCAAAGAGAGCTTCCTCCGCCGCGGCACCGCCATCACCGCCCCGGACAAGCGCTACCCCCAGCGCTTCCTGCATGGCGGTGGCCGCCTGGAGACGCCGGACCCTTACACCTTCAACATCGTCCTGGACCGGCCCTTCGTCCCGGCCCTTCAGGATATGGCTAACCCCACCTGGGCTATCATCCCGGCCAAGGTGATAGATGCATACTCAAGCCTCAGCCAGAGGGCATTCGGCAGTGGCCCCTTCATGCTGGACGAATTCCGCGGCTCGGAGCGGATCGTGCTCAAGAGGCACCCCAACTACTTCCTTAACCCACGCCCCTGGCTGGACGAATATAGAATAATCGTCATCGCTGAGGGCTCGTCTCTCTTGGCCGCCTTCGAATCCGGTCAGCATGACATCAACGGCGCCGTCCTCTCCAAGGCGGACGCTGAGAGCCTCATGGAGAGCGATGACTTCATCGTCGATAAGTTCCCCTCCCTCTT
>JADFKX010000004.1 GCA_022564695.1 Chloroflexota bacterium
CACGCCCGTGCCCACGCCTGCGCCCACGCCTGTACCCACGCCTGCGCCCACGCCCACGCCTGTGCTCACGCCTGCGCCCACACCGGTTCCAACTCCTGAGCCCACCCCCACGCCTACGCCTGTCCTGCCGCCCAGCCAGGAGCTCATCGAATCAGAGCTCAGCGCTCATTTGCAAAAGCTGAGCGTGACTGGAGTGCAGGACTCCATTCTTCGGACCGTCTCCTACTTTGCAGAGCGATACCTTGTGGTCAGCACCGGATTGCTGGCTCTGGAGACTGATGGGGATGAGAATCCGGATTTCGAGGTCAGGATGGCCGACGCCAGGGTGGGCGGGCCGTGGCTGGCGGCGTTTAAGTCCTAGCTTCCGCCGGCGGCCTGACCGGAGGCCAGATCCAGCACCCTCTCCGCTCGCACGATGACGCGGTGGCTGTAGTTTCCGCCGATGGGGTTGCTGTAGTCTTTCTGCCAGGTGCCGCCGCAGGTGATAAGTGTGAGCACGTCCTTGGATGTGGGGTCCATAACATCGACTACGTTAGGGTCGTCGTAAGCGGTCGCCACGTTGCCGGTCACACTATATCGGAGCTGGCTGCCGTCCTCTAGATCTAGCGTTATCTGGTCGCCGATCTGAAGCTCGCGAAGGTGGTAGAAGACGCCCTCGACGGGCATGCCCCAGTAGTACCAGTCTACGTGGCCGGAGAACACGGCGTTGCTGTTGCGACCGGGAGGAGCGCTGAAGTTGTACCACGCCACCTCATCGCCGGCGTTGGGGACCTCCGGATAGTTGTTGGCGTCCAACCCCATGGTGAGGACGGAGGCGTCCACTCCGATGCTGGGGATGCCGATGCGGGTGGGCGCCGGAGCGTCCGGTTCGCTCAGCGCCTCCGAACCAGCGGCAGGGGCCGCTTCGTGTTCCTGGAGGATCTCCTCCAGACTGCCCTCGCTGGGCAGATCGACGTTATCGTCGCTCATGGTGATGAAGATACTGACCAGCCCGGCAACCAGGAGTAAGGTCGAGGCCAAGAGGACCAGGCCGGTGATAGCCAGGTTTCGGTTAATACTGCTAAACCGTTCGCGCATCGAATCAATATAGCGGCCAGCCATTGGGCCGGATGACCGCTCCTCTTATTATACGACTATATGGCTATACGGCTGAGGAGCGGCGGCAGCTTTCCACAATAGTAACTTTTCCATATTAGGTGGCGTTCTACCAATTGACGGGGAAATAGGGTATCATACTGGGGCAACCACCTGGACTACCGTTAGAAGGGGGCTGAGTGGGAGGGATGTCCCGTGAGCCCTAGTCTGGATGTTCAAGGCGAGCGCGCAATAGTCGACGCCGCTATTGCTGGCGACGAGGCCGCGCTCGCTGAGTTGTACAGTCTCTATTTCCCCCGAGTGTACCGTTACATCCTTGCCCGTGTGGGCAATCAATACGACGCGGAGGATCTCACGGAGGAGGTGTTCCTGCGGGTTCTGGACGCCATCGGGCGGTTCCAGTGGCGGGAGGCGCCGTTTTCCGCCTGGCTGTTCCGCATCGCGCACAACGCGGTGATCAGCCAGCGTCGGAAGGAGGGGGCGCGAGGACGCTCGTCCCCGCTGACAGAGGCGCTGCCGGTGGACTCGCAGGGGCCGGAGGAGATGGTAGAGAATCGGCTGGCCTTGAACGAGGTCATGAGGGCGGCGGACACGCTCCCAGAGGCGCAGCGTCGGGTGATCGGCTACCGATTCGCCGCCGGGCTGACGGTGGCGGAGACGGCGCGGGCGATGGGTAAGGGCGAGGGGAACGTAAAGGTAATACAGCACAAGGCGATTGCAAAGCTAAGGGAGATGCTGACCCAGAGGCCAAAAGTTCATGGGGAGAAGCGAGTTTGAGGAGATCTTTGAGGAGTGCCTTTCGGCGTTGCTGGAGGGCCGAAGGAGCATTGAGGAGAGCCTCTCCCTATACCCCGCCTGGAGGGGCCGCCTAGAGCCTCTGCTCAGGGCCGCTGAAGAGATAGCGGCCGGCCTGAACGAAGTTCCGCCTCCGCATGTCAAGGAGCGCGGCCTCCAGCGTTTCCTGGAAGCAGCCCGCATGAGGCGTCGCCTGCAACGGATTCTGTCGGTTCATGCGGAGAGAACGCCTTGGTGGCGCTGGGCCTCGGCTGGCCTCGCTGGGATGGTCGTCATCGGTGTGCTGGCGCTGCTGAGCGTGACCCTGATGGCGGAGGGTGGCGAGAGGCTCAGCCGGGAAAGCGTTAGCGTCAGCCCTTACTTCGCTATGGAGGGGAGCGCTGCTAGCGCGGCTCCGGTGCAGACTCCTCTTGAGGTAGTGCAGGAGCGGGTGGCGGTCCTGGAGGATTCGGTTCGGGATGGAGAGTCGGTGGGGGTAGCGTTTCTGGAGGCGCTGAAGGAGGCCGACAACGATCTAGCGGCGGACTTGGACAGCCCCGATGATATAGCGCTCATGGATCGGGTGGCGGCGGTCTCAGTAGCCAGCAGGCAGTACGAGCTGCTTCAGAAGCTGCAAGGGCAGTCCTCCGGGGAGCGGGCGCGGGCCGTAGAGGCGAGCCTGATGGCGGCGGAGAGGGTGCTGGAGAAGCTCGGGGCCACGCCATCGCCGACGCCATCGCCCACGCCATCACCCACGCCTACTCCGTTTGCTGAGGGCACGGCTGCCCCTTCGCCGACGCAGGCCGAGTAGACGCCCTCTATCAGCACTCATTTGACAGTGCTGGCGGGCGGCCATTAGAATCAAAACCCCACCATGCCTACGGTTTCCATTCTGGACGCAGCGACGCAGTACGTTTCGTCGCTGGCGAAAAGCACTAGCGCCTCGGCTCAGGCGGAGGTAAACCGGTTCGTACGCTGGTACGGCGCGAGCCGCCTCACCGACGAGCTTCGGGGTCACGAAATCTCGCTGTACAGCGAGGAGCTGGGTGTGGCCACGGCGGAGGCGAAGCGGCGCGCAGACCAGGTGCGAGGATTTCTCTCCTATCTCAAGAAGGAGGAGATGACGCAGACCAATCTGGCGCCTCACTTGCGGCTGAAGAAGAGTGCTAAGGGCTCTGCCTCCCGCTCCGTAAAGCAGCGGGTCGTTGAGGTCACGGCTGAGGGGCACGAGGCGCTGAAGAGTGAGTTGGAGGCGCTGAAGTCGCAACGGCCTCAGGTGCGGGAGGATATCCGGCTGGCGATGATGGACAAGGATTTCCGCGAGAACGCCCCTCTGGATGCGGCCAAGGATAAGCAGGCTCATCTGGAGTCGCGCATCCGGGAGATAGATGGCACGCTGAAGCATGCCGTGATAGTTAAGAAGGTGGATGGCCCCGGCTCACGAGTGCAAGTGGGGAGCACAGTAGAGATGACGAACCTGAACTCCGGCGCTTCGCTGCGCTACACGATTGTGGGGTTGAACGAAGGGAATGCCGCCCAGGGTAAGATCACCAACGTATCCCCCATCGGCAAGGCGTTGCTGAAGCGGAGAGAGGGCGAGGAAGTGAAGGTGAATATCCCTGCCGGCGTGCTGCGGCTGCGGATCGAGAAGATCGAGGGCTAGAGGCTAGATCCGCCGCTCTATCGGCACGTACTCAAGGTTGTCCGGCCCTTCGTACTCAAGGAGCGGCCGGATGAGCGTATTGTCCTCCCACTGCTCCATGACCTGAGCGGCCCAGCCCGGTATTCGGCCGATGGCGAACATTGGCACGAAGACGTCCTCCGGGATTCCTAGCAGGTAGTAGACGGCGCCGGCGTAGAAGTCCACGTTGACGTTGACGCCGCGCTCAGCCAGGGGCGCCATCGCCTCGTGGATGGCGGTGAGGATGCGGAACCACTTGGGCTGTCCCAGCTTGTCGCCTAGCTCGCGGGCGCGGTCGCGCATATGGCGGGCGCGGGGGTCCTCTACGCGGTAGACGCGGTGGCCGAAGCCGTTGATCTTTTCGCCATGCTCACGCTTGCGGGCGATGAATGCCTTGGCGTTCTCAGGTTCACCGATCTCCTGGGCCAAATGCATCACGGCCTCGGCGGCGCCGCCGTGGCGGGGGCCCTTGAGGGTGCCGATGGCGGAGACGATGGCAGCGTGCAGGTCGGCCAGGGTGGAGGCGGTGACGCGGGCGGCGAAGGAGGAGGCGTTGGAGCCGTGCTCAACGTGAAGGATGAGGTCAACGTCTATGGCTCGGGCCGCTTGGGGATCCGGTCTCTGGCCGTGCAGCATGTACAGGAAGTTGGCGGCCAGCGTGAGGTTAGGGTCAGGCGCTACGGGCTCGTCGCCGCTGCGAATGCGGTGGTGGGCGGCGACGATGGCCGGCACCTGGGCGGTGAGGCGCACAGCCTTGCGCAGGTTCGCCTCAGTCGACATATCATCGACGTCGGGGTCGAAGGCGGCGAGGGCGCTGACGGAGGTGCGCAGGACGTCCATAGGGTGGGCGGCGCTGACCTGGCGGATGACCTGGATGATGGTGTCCGGAATGGTACGGGCGTCTCTTAGTGCGGTCATGAACTGCTCTAACTGGGGGGTGGTAGGCAGGTGCCCGTACCACAGGAGGTAGGTGACCTCCTCAAAGGTGGACTGTTCGGCCAGATCGTGGATGTCGTAGCCGCGATAGACGAGCCTGCCTGCCTCGCCGTCGATTAGACTGAGGGCGGTCTTGTCAACGACGATGTTCTTGAGGCCGCGGGCGATGGGCTGGGCAGTGGTGCTTTCGGTCACGGGGAAACTCCTTGCAGAGGGCTGAATATAGAAACGCCCGCTGGGCCGTTGGCCAACCTGGGCGGGCCGCTATACGTGATTCCTTTTACCATTATAGCTGTTGGCTATACCTAAGCTATTATAGGCAGGCGGTCAGCCTCGTGTAAAGAATACGATGCGAAGGCTTGTAACGATTGCGTTAAGCGTGTGGGGAATCTAAACCACATGACAATCGCGTATCTATTTTCGGGAACACTGAGACGTGATCCCCCTCCAAGGTCGCGGGCTGGAGGCACAAACCTAGGACGGGCGATGTGGCTGAAAGCTTCCACCCGCGGCCGTCTTAGTAAGGTGACGGGATGGCTGTGATGAGTGTTGGTCTGAAGACACGGCTACTATTCGCCTCCGCTGTAGCAGCTCTGATCGCCGTTGCCTGTGTGGGCGGTGGTGGCGGGGACGGCGATGGCGAAGACACGTCCGAGGTTGGTCTGACTTTCGATGACCTGGGCCTGGACGACAGGATACCTTTGTATACGGAGAGCTGGAACACGGACTGGACCAAGCGGACCATCTCCCTGTCCGAGCTGATCGCGGGGATCCAGCAGCCGGACCCGCGGGATGTGATCCAGCCCATCGACGATCCGCAGTTTGATACGGTGGAGGAGGCCGCCCAGTGGCTGGTGGACAGGGAGCCGGTCGTCGCGTTGGAGCTAGAGGGCGAAGCGCGGGCCTATCCTCTCCGCATCCTGACCTCGCATGAAGTTGTGAACGATGTGGTGGGGGACCGCTCAGTTGTGGTGTCTTACTGCCCCTTGTGCAACAGCGCGGTCACGTTTGACCGCGAGCTGGACGGGCAGGTCCTCCGGTTCGGGGTGTCCGGTCTGCTGCGCAACAGCGACCTGGTGATGTGGGACCGCCAGACGGAGTCTCTGTGGCAGCAGATCACCGGCGAGGCGATAGTGGGTGAGCTGGCCGGCACGGAGCTGGAGTTCATACCTTCGCCGATCATGGCCTGGGAAGATTTCCGAGCCCAATTCCCTGACGGGAAGGTGCTGTCCCGCGACCAGGGCATCTTCCCGCCGGAGCTGTACGATAATCAGCCCTATGCGGGCTACGACTCGTCCACGCAGCCGTTCCTGTTCCGCGGCACCCCCGACGACCGCTACCCGGCGATGGAACGCGTGGTGGCGGTGAGGATCAGCGGAACGAACAAGGCCTACCCCTTCAGCGTGATCTCCGAGGAGCGGGCGGTGAACGATGAGTTTGCGGGCACGCCGATCCTGGTGGTCTTCGGGGCCGATGATACGGCCTCCGTGTTGGACACCGGCGACGTGAAGACGGGGCGCGGTGTGGGCGTAGGGCTGGCGTTCCAGAGGACAGTGGGCGACCGGGTGCTAACTTTCGATGCCCTGGGCGAGGACCGGTTCATGGATCGTGAGACGGAAACCGTTTGGGACCTGTTCGGCAACGCTATGGAGGGGACTCTGGCCGGGGAGAAGCTGACGCCTGTGGTCAACACCAATGAGCTCTGGTTCGCCTGGGCGGCGTTCAACGCCGATTCCTCAGTCTACACCGGGTCCTGAAGCGTTTCGACGGTCGGCTACTAGCTCGGTCGCAGGATCTTCGGCAGCATCTCCTCAGGTCCCGAAGGCACTGTGAAGTAGTCGTTGATCTCAATCTGGTCCACACCGACGGTATATCGCCAGGTGCGGATGCCAACGACGGCCACCTTGATGTCTCGGCAGAGCTTCCGCGCGAGGTCACCCTCACCAACAGGAACGTAGAGGTAGAGAGGCGCCAGCTCGGCGAAGGGGAGCCAGCGTCGTAGCGCCGCCTCCTCGCTGACCGTCTCCGCGGTCTCCACCTCGCCGATGATCTTGGCGTAGTTCTCGGGGTTCTGGACGACGACGACGTCCGGATAGGCGACGGCGTCATCAGGCATCGCGACGCCCATTGAGCGCTGAGGGATGTTGGAGTAGGTCTTGTAATCCCGGTAGCGGTCAGTGGGGAAGCCGAAGCGGGCCTCGGCGATGTCTTTTACGGCTCTGACGTGGGCGGCCGCTCGTGATTCGGACAGGGTGGCGATGCGCGGCTCGTAGGGCCGGGGCTGGCCGGGCGGGCGCACGCGGCCGAGAAGCAGGAACTGGGGCAGCACAGCCCTCACGCCGGCAGCGAAGCGGGCGACAGGGTCCGCTTTGGGTTCCTCCACGTCGTCAGCTTGTTGGGTCACGTTAGTCCTACTCTACGCTGATGGTGCCGACCATCTCGAGGGGGTGGAAGTCGCAGCGGAAGATGATCTCGCCCGCCTCGTCGGGCGCTGTCCAGACCAGGGTCCCGGTGTCTTCCGCCTGGAACAGATCTGGGTCGGAGACGGTGTCATCGTCGGTGTCGTACTCTCCGTCGCCCCCATCGACACGCATATTGTGGATGGCGACGCCATCGTTCGTGATGTTGAAGGTGACCTCTTGGCCGGGGCTGACCGTGAACTTGTTCAGCTCGAAGAAGTTGTCGCCCATGCTGATGTCGGGTGAGACCGGCCCAGCGTCGTCGGCATCGTCAGCCGACGTCTCATCCGCAGCCGGGGTCTCTCCGCTACCGCCGTCGTCATCACCGCCGCCGCCGCAGGCGGCTGCCAGCAGGGCGATGCTGATGATCAGCGAGGCCGACAACAGAAGGAGCTTGAGCCCTCTATGTGCGAGGTTAGACATTTATCCTCCTACTAGGTGTGCTAGAGGCGCCGCTCACGCCCATATAGGAAGTATTGACCAGAAGGTCGGTCAGGCGCAAGGACGTAGGTTGGCCGAGTATGCGCGCCTTGCTTGACACCGGCTTCGCGCTTGTGATAATTGGTACAAGACGTTGATGGCGGCGATGAGCCCTCTGGGCGGGCACCTGAACTCCCACGACTGTCGTAGAATGGGGACGCCCATGTGCCTATTGCAGTCGCTACCGGCGGTGGCTTCGTGCTGGTCAGATGACGGATGGGAGTGAACGCTGAAAGCTATTACCTCGGCGGCGTCCGGTGAACGTGGCCGTGCCGTTTGGCTGAGCTGTCTCCGCCTCGTGCTCGATGTCCGCTACTTGGCTTTGTTAAGCGTCATAGCCACCTACGCCCTCATTATCCTGGGCGGCACGGTGAGAGTGACCGATTCCGGTCTGGCTTGCCCTGACTGGCCCCGCTGCCAGGGTCAGTGGATACCTACCCTGGAGGGCCATGTCCTCATCGAGTACTCACACCGGCTCGCCGCGATGAGCGTAGGGCTGATAATCCTGGGCACGGCGATCGCGGCCTGGCTGTGGCACCGCGAAAATCGCTTCGTTGTGGCCGGCAGCACGATCGCGGTCGTGCTGGTCACCGTGCAAGCGCTGGTGGGAGGCCTGACCGTCAGTTTGGAGCTGCCGGACACCATAGTCGCCCTCCACCTGGCGATCGCCCTGATCATCCTGGCAGTACTCGTCGCCACGGCCGTCGCCGCCTTCCGGCGGGGGCGCCTTCCACTCTCCGATGCCTCTGCTCTCGAGGACGCGGGACAGGTTGGCGCTGTCCCCGGTTTTGCCGTAGTGACCGCCCTGGCTACGTTCGGGCTCATTCTTCTCGGCTCCTACGTGGCTAACAGCGGCGCTGCCCTGGTCTATCCGGATTGGCCCCTGTTCGACGGCCGGCTGGTGTCCGCTGGCGGCCGGCTGGCCGACCTCCATTGGGCTCACCGGATGATGGCGGTTGTTGTTGGCCTGCTGGTGCTGGGGTTGGCGGTGCAGACGTGGCGGCAGGGGCGGCGGCCGGCTCTCATTGCGGCGATGGGTTGCGCCCTGGTACTGTATGTGGCTGAGGTGTTAGTGGGCGCCAGCAACATCTGGTTCGAACTGGCCACCTCAGTGCGTATCGTTCATCTGGCGTTAGCCTCGGCGTTGTGGGTGGCGCTGGTGTTCACCGCAGTCTGGGCGTACGCTGAGCGCATTGGAGCACCGGGGGAAGTAAGGTAGATGCAAGGCACTATCGCGGCGCAGAGGGTTCGTGGCCTGCGTGAGGCCGTCTTAGCTTACCTGAGCCTCACCAAGCCGCGCATCATTTTGCTCCTGCTCATCGCCACGGTCCCCGCTATGATCCTGGCGGAGGGCGGCTGGCCCTCGCCCTGGCTGATACTGGTGACCGTAGCCGGAGGCGCATTCGTTGCCGGCGGCGCTAACGCCATGAACTGCTACTTCGACCGCGACATCGATGGTGTGATGCAGCGGACGCGGGGCCGGCCTCTGCCGGCGGGGCAGATAGAGCCGGAGAGAGCGGTCGTCTTCGCTCTCTTGCTGGTGGCCATAGGGTTTCTGATGCTGGAGACGTTTGCCAACCTGCTGGCGGCTACCCTTACGCTGGGGGCGTTCGTCTTCTACGTTGTGGTGTACACGTTGTGGCTCAAACGCACGACGCCGCTGAACATCGTCATCGGTGGCGCCGCGGGGGCGATACCGCCCGTGGTAGGTTGGGCGGCCGTCACCGGCGAAGTAGGGCTGCCGGCGCTGGTGATGTTCGCGATAGTGACGGTGTGGACGCCGCCCCACTTCTGGGCCTTGGCGCTCAATTACAGCAGCGATTACCAGCGTGCAGGCGTTCCCATGTTGCCGGCGGTCTCGGGAGCAGAGGAGACGAAACGTCAGATTTTGCTCTACTCATTGGCGCTGGTTGCAATCTCTCTCCTCTTGCCCCTTTCGGGCGCGACCGGGTTCATATATCTGAGCGCGGCCCTCGTCCTGGGTGGGGCGTTCCTGTATTACGCCTTCCGGCTCTGGCGCGGGACGTCGAAGGGTGCAGCCTCGGCCCTGTTCCGCTATTCGATCATCTATCTGGCGCTGCTGTTCGGGGCGATGGCAGTGGATGGGCTCGTGGGAGCGTAGTTCGCGTTGACTTGGGGTTGTGCGTGGCGGATCATATCGGATGTGCTTCCTGCCGGGCGGGTCCCGGCTCCAGCGCTTTTAACACCGATCGATGAAGGAGAACCGTGGGAGTAAATAGCGTCCAAATGAGACGCTTGGTTTCCGTTGCGCTTCTGATAGCCCTTGTGGGCCTGCTGATCGGTTGTGCTGGCGCGGATCCAGACCTTGATCAGAATACGTTTGCGCCGGAGGGCGATGTCGCCCGAATGCAGCGCGACATTCTCATTGTCTGGGTGCTGGGCCCGGCGGCCGTAATCTTCGTCGTTATGCAGGCGTTGTTGATCTACGCCGTCATTCGCTTTCGCCGGAAGAAGGGGCAGGAGCTTCCCCGGCAGGTGCATGGGAATAACCGCTTAGAGTACGCCTGGACGATAGCGCCTGCGATCCTGCTCCTTATGCTCATTGTGCCAACAGTGGCCGGCGTCATAGAACTGGGGCGTGATGCCGCGGATGACGCTCTGCGGGTGAGGGTGGTGGGCCAACAGTTTTCGTGGACGTTCCAGTACCCGGACCTGACGGACGCTGAGGGTAAACCCCTGACCGTCTTCGGCTTGCCCGGCGAGGTTGGCAAGCCCAGCACGGGCAGGCCCGCTGAGCTGCATATTCCTGTGGATCGGGAGATCGGCGTCACGCTGGAGTCGGTGGACGTCATCCACAGCTTCTGGGTGCCCAAACTGGCAGGGAAGCTGGATGTTGTTCCAGGCCGGACGAACAGCATGTGGTTCAACGCCACCAAGATTGGTTCATACTCCGGGCAGTGCGCTGAGTTCTGTGGCTTCCAACATGCCGACATGCGGCTCATCGTAGTGGCTGAGAGCGAGGAGGACTTTGAGGCGTGGGTTGCGGATCAGCTTGAGGGAGGCGGGGCGGCCCGCTCGGGAGCCGGCGAGCCGGCGCTAGTCTCGTACGGAGAGTAAGCCATGGCGACACCGTTTGAACCGAGGCCAGGGACGATGGTGGGGGCGCTGCGGCGGCTGCGCCAGGAAGGCGAGTCCTACCAGGGGGTCTGGAGCTGGCTCACGACCGTCGATCACAAGCGCATCGGCATCATGTACGGCGTGACCGC
Source organism: Chloroflexota bacterium (assembly GCA_022564695.1). Taxonomy (GTDB): domain Bacteria; phylum Chloroflexota; class Dehalococcoidia; order SM23-28-2; family RBG-16-64-32; genus JADFNQ01. The sequence goes on from JADFKX010000004.1 coordinate 10,653, forward strand.
CTTTTTATTCTTCTTGATGGGTGGGATAGAGGCGCTGCTGCTCCGGATCCAACTCAGCTCGCCCAACAACGCAGTTTTGGATCCCGATCAGTACAACCGCATCTTCACAATGCACGGCACCACGATGATCTTCCTAGTGGTGATGCCCCTTAGCGCCGCCTTTTTCAACCTCCTGATTCCGCTGATGATCGGCGCCCGCGATGTCGCCTTCCCGCGCCTTAACGCCTTCAGCTTCTGGGTGTTCCTTGGTGGCGGCCTGTTCATGAACGCCAGCTTCTTCACGGGGGGCAATATATTGAAGGGGGAGCTGGGCGCGCCTGATGCCGGTTGGTTCGGCTATGCTCCGCTGTCGCTCCAGTCCGCAGGGACGGGGATAGACTTCTGGGCCTTTGGCCTTCTGATCCTCGGCGTCGCCTCGATGGCGTCTGGGTTCAACTTCATCGTCACGATCTTCAACATGCGGGCGCCGGGGATGACGTTGCTGCGCATGCCGCTGTTCGTCTGGATGACGCTGGTCACATCCTTCCTCATCATCTTCGCAATGCCGATAATCACGGTCGCCCTGTTTCAGCTCCTGTTCGACCGTCTGTATGGCGCCAACTTCTTCAACTTCGAGGCGGGCGGCCAGCCGTTGCTATGGCAGCATATGTTCTGGCTGTTCGGCCATCCCGAAGTCTATATCTTGATCTTACCTGCTATGGGGATCGTCTCAGAGGTGCTGCCCACCTTCTCCCGTAAGCCGCTGTTCGGCTATCCGTTCGTGGTTATATCGGGCCTCGCCATCGCCTTCATGAGCTGGGGGGTGTGGGCGCACCACATGTACACAACCGGCCTGGGCCCGATAGCGAACTCGGCGTTCGGGGTGTCCACAATCCTGATCGCGGTGCCGACGGGGATCAAGATATTCAACTGGCTGGCTACGTTGTGGGGTGGAGCTATCAGCCTGAAGACACCGCTGTTCTTCGCGGTGGGCTTCATCTCGATGTTCGTCATCGGCGGGCTAACAGGGGTGATACATTCCATAGTGCCTTCGGATTATCAGCAGCAGGACACCTACTTCGTCGTCGCGCACCTCCACCAAGTGCTGCTGGGTGGGGCGATGTTCGGCTTGTTCGCGGGGATCTACTACTGGTTCCCGAAGTTCACGGGCCGCCTGCTGCACGAGGGTTGGGGTCAGCTACACTTCTGGCTGATGTTTATCGGGTTTAACATCACGTTCCAGCCGATGATGATCTTGGGCCTGCTGGGTATGCCACGTCGGATCTACAGCTACCCTGAGGGGGCGGGGTGGGAATGGTGGAACGCGGTGGCGACTGTGGGCGCGTTACTCATTGGCGTTTCGATTCTGGTGTTCATGTTCAACGTGGTGCTTAGCCTCCGCAGGAATGATCAGGCCGGGCCGGACCCGTGGGACGGCCGCACTCTGGAGTGGGCGATACCTTCGCCGCCGCCGGCATACAATTTCAGGGAGATCCCCACGGTGCGCGCCCGCGACGACTTCTGGCACCAGAAGTATGAGGAGGATGAGACGGGGCGGCCCGTGCCAATCGTGGGAGGTGGGGCCCAGGAGCCTGAGGAGGAGGAACACGCAGAGGGCGAAGGCCATGGAATACACATGCCCTCGCCGTCTTTCTTCCCTCTGATCGCCGCCATCGGCCTGCCGATAATCGCTACGGGCCTGATCTACGACGCCGCTATCGTCGCGGTGGGGGTTGCCGTCCTTGTGGTGGGGATCTACGGTTGGGCGTTGGAGCCCGCATCCGAATGAGCCAGGGAGGAGAGTGTTGAGTCACACGCCAGCAGCCCTAGAAACGGGCACGGGCCTCGATAACCGAAAGCTGCTGATGTGGCTGTTCTTAGCCTCGGAGTGCCTGCTTTTCGGGTCGCTCATCGGCGCCTATCTGCTTTACCGCGGTCAAAGCGTGGTTGGGCCTTACCCTGAGGACCTGTTCGATATCCCCTTTACGTCGGTCAGCGCCTTCGTTCTGCTGATGAGCAGCGTGACTATGGTGCTGGCGCTGGCGGCGATTCAGCGGGGGGACCAGCGGGGGCTACGGATATGGCTGCTGAGCACGGCGTTGCTGGGCCTCCTTTTCTTGAGCGGGCAGGCGTTCGAGTTCACGGAGTTCAACCATGAGGGGTTGTCGCTGAGCTCCAACCTGTTCGGCACGACTTTCTTCGTGCTCACGGGGTTCCACGGCGCCCACGTGACGGTGGGCGTGCTGATCCTGCTTTCGTTGTTAGTGATGGCGTGGCGGGGTCGGTTGACGCAGTCCCAGAGCCTGAATATCGAACTGGCCGGCTTGTACTGGCACTTCGTAGACGTAGTGTGGATCGTTATTTTCACCCTCATCTACCTGATTCAGCCCTGATGCGAGGAGGTAGGCGTCGATGACGCTGGCAGAGTCAAGGGGAATAAAGGGGCCAACAGAACGGGAGGCGGAGGCCGAGGAGGTTAAGGAGGGGGCACATCCGGGCCCGCTTGAGTACGTAAAGATCGGCCTGATCCTGGCTGTTATCACAGCGGTTGAGGTGGGGATATACTACATCGAAGCGATCGAGGATGTCCTCGTCCCCATTCTCATCGTCCTTTCAGCGATCAAGTTCACCCTGGTGGTGTTGTGGTTCATGCATTTGAGGTTTGATAGCCGGCTGTTCTCGTGGCTGTTAGCGGGCGGCCTGATGCTGGCTGGGATACTGATGGTCATAGTGCTGTCTACGCTCGGTGGTAGGTTAGTGTGACAGACTCCTGAAGGGCGATAACCTCGTCATCGGGGAGGGATAAGCTTGGCGGCGCTGCATATCGGCGGGTACGAGTGGCTGGACTGGAGCTTCCGTCCTGATGTCATACTCCTGTGCGTCCTGCTGGTAGGGGCCTACTACTTCGCCGTAACCCAGCTGCGGCCCCGCACATCCGACGCCGGCCCGGTCAAGCGTAGCCAGGTAGTCTACTACTCGCTGGGCGTGCTGACGATCTACGCGGCTGCGGGGTCACCGCTGCACGGCCTGGCCGATGAGTATCTGGCCAGCGCCCACATGTTTCAGCATGTGCTGCTGACGCTGGTGGCGGCGCCGCTGCTGCTGGCGGGAATCCCGGCCTGGGTATGGCAGGCGCTGCTGCGGGTGCGCGGCGTGCTGCCGGTGGCGCGCGTGTTGACCCAGGGGCTGATGGCGCTAGCCGTCTTCAACGCCGTGATGCTTCTCGTCCACCTGCCTTCGGCGGTGGACCTGCAGCTGCGAGAGTGGTGGTTCCATCTGTTCGCGCACACCTCTCTGGTGGTGGCCGGCCTTGTTATGTGGTGGCCGGTGCTGAGCACCGTGCCGGAGCTGCCGCGTCTCGCCTACCCGGTCCAGATGGGCTACCTGTTCCTGCAGTCGCTCGTACCCGCGGTGATGGCTTCGTTCATCACCTTCTCGGATCGTGTGGTGTATCAGGCGTACGCGGAGGCGCCCCGCATCTGGGGCATCTCACCGCTTGAAGATCAGCAGATCGCCGGCGGGATCATGAAGCTGATGGGCACTATCATACTGTGGAGCTTCGTAACTGTGGCGTTTTTCAAGTGGTACGAGCGGGAGGAGGGGGAGGCGCAAGGTCCTCGCTTGCAGGAGGCGAAGGAGTAGCTGCCTACTGTACCTTTATCGTACCTATCATCTCGGCTGGGTGGAAGTCGCAGCGGAAGATGAAGGTGCCAGGCTCGTCGAAGCTGAACGTTATGCTGCCGGTGTCGCCGGCCTGAAACAGATCGGGGTCTGAGCAGGGCTCCTCTCCGCCTAACTCGCAGATGGCGTCGCCGAATTCGTTATCAGTGCCGGCGATGTGCATGTTGTGGATGGCGAGGCCGTCGTTGGTGAGGTCGATGGTGATCTCCTCGCCGGCCGCCACAGCGATGGCGGGTTCGGTCTCGCCATCGAACTCGAAGAAATTGTCGCCCAGGGACACCGCCAGGCTGCCCGGCGCGCCATCGGCAGCAGCGCCGTCGTCCGGCGAGGCCGCGGCTGCCGGTTCCTCTCCGCTCGCCTCGCCCTCGTCATTCTCAACGATGGAGAAGATCGTTCCGCCTGCGAGGACGGTGGCGGCCAATACGGTGATGGAGCCTATCTGCCAGCCGGGGACGCTGGGCCTGCTGGCTATGTACCAGGCTACGAACATTATCCCCAAGGCGATGCCTGCGGCCATGCCCGTTGCCACTTCGTTGGATACCTCCAGATAGATACGGGAGAGGCCGTATATCACCAGGAGGGCGAACGCCATTATACCCAAGGGTATCAGGAGGGGCAGGGCCAACCGTTCCGTGGCTTCCGTCGCCTCATCGGCAGGCCGCCCGGAGGCGGTTCTCAACGCCTCCATGTCCAGCACCTGTAGGCTGTCCGCGACGATGAGGTCCTGGTGCTGGTTGATGATGCTCGACACGTTCGGCTCTCGCGTCTCGTACTCCACCAGGCTGTTGTCATCACTCCAGTGGGTCTCGATCACGAGCAGCACGTTACCTTCGGGGTTGATCGAGCGCGTCACGCGCATGTCCTGGAAGCCGGGTTGCTGCTCCAGGAAGCTCCTATGCTCATCCAGCGCCGCGAGGAGCCCCTGCGGGCGCGACGCTTCATCTGTCATGGTCGCCTGTATCTGGACGAGGACGGTTTGTATGTATTCCATGGTGTTTACCCTGTCTGTCTGAGTGAGTCGATTGTTAGCGCGGCCGGGTCCAGGTGGCCGCGGATTTCAATTGTAACGGGTTCACGAATCAGGAGCGAGTGTTGAGCGGGCAGGTGTCCGGCTGACCTTACTCTTCCAGTACCCGATCCAGGACGGTCTCCACTTCATCGAGGGAGATTATCCCCTCGAACTTGCCGACGATCCGCCCCGGCGCATCGATGACGAACAGCCAGGGCTCCGTCTGTAGGCCCCACTCTGCCGTCGCCTCAACGGGTATGCGGTCGATGCCTTCGCGGAGCTCTTTGAGCTGGAACGGCTCGATGTGGATGAAGACGGCGTCGTCCGCGTACCTCTCGTACAGGGGGTCCATCACCGTGTCCATGAGCGGGCCGCAGGTGCGGCTCTCGCAGAAGGCGGGCGTGGCGAAGGCGACCAGTATTGGTTTGCCCGCGGCCAGCGCGTCCGCGACGGTGACCGCGTGCATGTGCGGGCGCGATGGGAAGGAGGAGTCGATCTCCGTCACGTCGTCCACGTCGGCCAGCGTCAGCTGGCGGCTGGCGGGGGCGGGGTCGCCGATAGCCGGCTCGGCGGTCTCCTCGAGGACGTCGAAGCGGAACGGGATGGGATCCAGCTGGCGACCGTCCGCGAGAGTGACGTCTAGCTGCACGCCCCAGGCGCCTACGGTGTCGAAGCTGACCTGGGTCACGTAGACGCCGTTGCTGCCCAGAAGGCGCTTCTCCTTGCCTGACGTCTCATCGATGAAGGACAGCTCTACTGGGACGAACCGGGCGTCCGCCTCAGAGGTCAGCACCGGCTCGTCGCCGGTCAGGTCGAAGAAGCGCAGGTGGATGTCAGCGTCGAGGACGGGGCTGTTCTCCTCGTCCAGCAGGCCGAGGCTGAAGCGGTTCTCGCCGACTGCGAGCGTGCGGTTTGTGATGACCGGAAAGACCTCGCCCTCTCCCAGGGTGATGACGTCGGGGAACTCTGGATCGGAGGGCGCTGACGAGCCACCGCAGGCGGCGGCCGATGCGGCCAGGATCGCCAGGACGGCCAGCACTGCGGCGAAGCGGCCCAGGCGCGGCCGTCCGGCGATTTGGTTCGCTGCCTTATCGCTCAAGGTCATTCTCTCTCACCAGTGGTAGCCGGGGTGTCGTCGCAGACCCCAGGCGAACAGGGCGAACGCCAGCGCCGTCAGCACGGCGAAATCGAGCGTCAGGCCGAAGTAGCCGGAGCCGTTGTCGTACACGGCGATGCGTAGCAGGTCTACGCCGTAGGATAGGGGATTCGCGGTGGCCAGCACCTTCAGCCAGGCCGGCAGGTCTTCCAGGGGGAAGAAGGCGCCGGAGAAGAACAACAGGGGGAACAAGACCAGGTTCATCACCAGGTGGAACCCCTGCATTGTGCGGATGCGGGAGGCCACGACCTGAGCGAAGCCGTTGAGGAGGAGGGCGAGAAGGGCGATACCGATGGCGGCCAGGGCGATGCCGGGGATGACGCCGTGCTGCCACTCCAGGTCGATGGCGGGGATAGCGGCGGCCACGGCGAGCACGGCGAGCGCCTGGAGGCCGCCGATGCTGACGCCGGCGAGCGCCTTGCCCAGGAGGATCACCCTTGGTGAGTGGGGGGAAGCGAGCATGACGCGCATGAGGCCGGAATCGCGGTCCCGGTAGTAGGAGGCGGAGGAGAAGGTGGAGGAGAAGAGGACGGCCATAGCGATCATACCTGGGACGAGGAAGGTCGCGTAGTCGCCGTCGCGGACCAGGGTGGGGTCCAGCCCCTGGGAGACGCCGGTGCCCAGGATCGCCAGGAGCATCAGTGGGAGGAGGATGGTGGAGTAGAGCTGGGAGCGGGAGCGGAGGACGGCTCGCACGTCCCGCTGGAGGAGGGCGCCGCAGGCGGCGAGGGCGCTCATCCGTCGACTCCCTGATCGGACAGGGAGGCGCCGACGATGTCGAAGTAGGCGTCCTCCAGGGTGGACTCCCGGATGCGAATGGCGCGTATAGCGTCGCCGGCGATCTGAAACAGGCGGGGGACGAAGGCGGAGGCGGCGTCGACGGTGACGTGGAGGGTGGGGTGGGCCCAGGTGAGTTTGCCGACGCCCTCCCAGGCGGCGATCTCATCCGTCAGGGTGGGAGGGAGGTCCGGCCACTCTACCCACACGGCGTCGCGCTTGAGCCCGGCCTTGAGCTCGGCGGGCGTGCCCTGCGCGGCCAGGCGGCCGCGGTGGATGAAGGCGACCTGCCGGCAGTGCTTATCGGCCTCATGGACGTTGTTGGTGGCGAGGATGATGGTGGCGCCGGTCTGGTTCGCCTCGTGGAGGCGGGCCCAGAGGGCGGCCTCGGCGTCGGGGTCGAGGCCGGTGGTGGGCTCGTCGAGGAGGATGAGCTGGGGCGAGGGCAGGAGGACGCGGGCCAGCTCCAGGCGGCGCTTCATGCCGCCGGAGAGGGTGGAGACGAGCGAATCGGCGCGGTCCGCCAGGCCGACGCTCCCCAACGTCTGCGCGATGGTTGTGCGGAGGGTGTGGCCGGCCAGGCCGTAGAGGCGGCCGTGGAGCCACAGCGTCTCCCGTAGGGTCATGAGGGGGTCCAGGCTGGTCTCCTGAAACAGGAGGCCGATGCGGGCGCGGATCGCCGCCGAGGGCGGCTGGCCCAGGACGCGCACTTCGCCGGCGGAGGGCTGTCGCAGGCCGACCAGGAGGGAGAGGAGGGTGGACTTGCCGGAACCGTTGGGCCCAAGGAGGCCGAATACGGCGCCGGAGGGGACATCCAGAGTCAGGCCGTCCAGAGCGGGGCGCTGCTCCCCGCCGGGCATGGCGTAGGTGAAGGAGAGGTCTTGCACCTGGGCGGCGAGATCGGTCGCGGGTGGGGCGGCGGTCGTGGTCATATCTGCACAGCCATGATAGCGCGGGCTGGGTGCAGGGGGAACGGCGGCGCGTTGACCGCGTGCGGTGGGCCAACGGATAATGGCTGCGGATTGACGGGTTGAGGGGGCGGTGGTAGCGTGTTGGTGTACGGAATACACTAAGTCTAATCGTCATGCGTAATCTTCGAGTCGGGCTGGCCCAGATCAACACCACCGTTGGCGACCTGGAGGGTAACGTCGCCAGGGTGCTGCGGTACGTGGAGCGCGCCCGCGAGCTGGGGGTGGACATCGTCTCTTTCCCGGAGCTCACGGTGACAGGCTACCCGCCGGAGGACATGCTGCTGCGCCCCTCGTTTCTGAAGGACAATCGGGAGGCGCTGGGGGCGGTGGTGAAGGGCTGCGGCGGCATCACCGCCGTGGTCGGCTTCGTGGACGTGGACGGCGACGACATCTACAACGCGGCGGCGGTTATCCACGACGGCCGCCTGGCCGATGTCTATCGCAAGCAGAGGCTGCCCAACTACGGCGTGTTCGACGAGCTGCGCTACTTCCGCCCCGGCGAGGGCTGTCCGGCGTACACGGTGGCGGGCGTGCGTGTGGGCCTGAACGTGTGCGAGGACATCTGGTACCCGGGGGACCCTACGCAGGCGCAGGCGCTGGCGGGCGCGCAGGTCATCGTCAACATCAACGGCTCGCCCTACCACGCGGGCAAGGGGGAGTTCCGCCGTCAGATGCTGGCCGCTCGCGCCGTCGACTACGGCGTGTTCGTCTGCTACACGAACCAGGTGGGCGGCCAGGACGAGCTTGTGTTCGATGGCGGCTCCATGGTGCTTAGCCCCAAGGGCGAATTGGTGGCCCAGGCGGCGATGTTCGAGGAGGAGCTGCTGGTCTGTGACCTCGAGTGCGACGGGGCGAAGCGAGCGGCTCAGGGCGCGCAGGTGCGACACGTCGCGCTCAGCGACGGGCCGTTCGTCGCCGATAAGCCCGCGCTGGAACCCCGGTTGGCGCCGCCGCTGGAGGGGGAGGCGGAGGTGTACGCGGCGCTGGTCAGCGGCACGCGCGACTACGTGCGAAAGACCGGCTTCGGCAAGGTCGTCGTCGCGCTGTCCGGCGGGATCGACTCCAGCCTGGTGGTGACGGTAGCAGTGGACGCCATCGGGCGGGAGAACGTGGTGGGGGTGAGTCTGCCCTCCCGGTACTCCTCCGAGGGGAGCATGAAGGACGCGCAGGAGCTGGCGGAGAGGTTGGGGATCGAGCTGATCGTCATCCCCATCGAGCCGGCGCACGCGGCCTACCTGGAGATGCTTGAGCGGGCGTTCGCCCAGACGGGCGGGCGTCTGCCCGCGGGGACGGAGCCGGGCGTGGCGGAGGAGAACATCCAGTCGCGCATCCGCGGCAACATCGTCATGGCGCTGTCGAACAAGTTTGGCTGGCTGACGCTGACGACGGGGAACAAGAGCGAGTTCGCCACCGGCTACGCGACGCTGTACGGGGACATGGCCGGCGGGTTCGCCGTGATCAAGGACGTGCCGAAGACGCTGGTGTACCGGCTGGCGCGCCATCGCAACACCTGGCGGGACGGGCCGGTCATCTCGGAGAGTGTGATGGAGAAGCCGCCCTCAGCGGAGCTGAAGCCGGGGCAGATAGACCAGGACACGCTGCCGCCCTACGATGAGCTGGATCCGGTGCTGGAGGCGTACGTGGAGGAGGACAAGAGCATAGAGGAGATCGTGGCGATGGGCTACGACCGCGACCTGGTGGTGCGGGTGATCCAGATGGTGAACCGGAACGAGTACAAGCGCAGGCAGGCGCCGCCGGGGGTGAAGATAACGCCTCGCGCCTTCGGGCGTGACCGTCGTCTGCCGATAGCGAATCGATATAAGGGGTTTTAGTATGCAACAAGACGGAAGGGTGCGGGCCATCTTCTTCGACTTCGGGCAGGTGATCGCGCGATTGGACAGGGGTGTGCTGGCGAAATTCGAGGCGCGACACGGGCTGCCGAAGGGCAGCTTCATGAAGGCGTTGTACACGATCCCGGAGTGGAAGGCGGTGGAGATTGGAGAGGGCACGGAGGAGACCTGGGTAGTGGCGGCGAGCCGGAAACTGGACGAGCTGGCCGGGCGCCACCTCCCGGACATCTGGGGGGAGCGAGAGACGATGTGGCGGACGCTGGACGAGGACGTGGTAGGGCTGATCCGGCGGCTGGGGAACCGCTACGACGTGGGTATAATCTCCAACGCGACGCCGCGGCTGGAGGGGGAGCTACGCGACTACCACAAGATCGACGGCCTGTTCAAAGTGATCGTGAACTCGGCGCTGGTGGGCATTGCGAAGCCGGACGCGCGCATATACCACCTGGCGGCGGAGCGAATGGGGGTGGAGGCATCAGCCTGCGTACACATCGATGACCTGGCGCACAACGTGGAGGGGGCGCGTGAGGCAGGCTTCCAGGCCATCCACCACGAGGGCGACTTCGCTGCGCTGGAGCGGGAGCTGCGGTCGATGGGCGTACAGTGGTAGCGGCCCGTCGCGGGGCGCTAGGTCACCGGCGTGGCTGAATGCAGGACGGACCGGCAGGCGCTCGATAGAGCGTCCGCTTCATCGTCCGGCGGGAGCTAAGGCTTAGCTCCCCAGCTTTTCGCGCACGCGTCCGATGTTGTAGAAGAGGACGCTCTGGAGGACCACGGAGACGCCGACCAGCACAAACCAGACGAAGGACGGCAGTTCCGAGAGCCCGGCCAGGAAGACCATGAAGGCCAAGAGGAACACTTCGAGGCCCACAATATCCAGGCGCAGGCGGACGGGACGTGAGGAGCGCCAGCGTGAAACTGTAACCATCTCAACCTAATTAACCGTCTAGGGCGGGTATTGTTACAGGTTCAAGGTGGACACTGAGCTGGCGTGCTGGCTACAATTCTCATGATTCGCCTGAGACGGCGGATGTTATCAACCCCATCGATAGCTATCGGAGGGATATACGTGCCCCAGAGAGTGAGTATCGATGCGATCCCGCAGATGCGGGACGCTGTGTTCGACTTGGTCGCCTCCTATAGCCGTAGCAAGCGCCACTGTCGCTACGCCGATGTTCGCGTTGAGGTGAGCGAGGGTAAGGTGGCGGTGGCCGAAAACGGGATGGATAAGTTCAGCGGCGAGGACTACGGCTTCGCCTTCGGCATCCGCGTCCTGGGGGGCGAGAATGTTGTCTCGCCCGGCTATTTCGGGGGGATTGTGGGCGCCGCTGACCTGCCGGAGATAGGAGAGCGGCTCAAGGAGGGGCTGGACCACGCCTACGAGCGGGCGGTGGCCAACGCCCGTTCCAAGGAGGGCGCGCGCAGCCGCTTCTCGGGCCTAGGCGACGCCCTGTACGATATGTCGCTGGCGCCTGTCGAGGTGCGCCAGGACACTACCGACGCCCGCTACGAGATCGACCCGCGGACGGTGCCGCTGGAGGAGGTGGGAAAGTACGTGCGGGAGGTGTCGCAGCGGGTGCAGGGCCTGGACTCGGGCGTGGTGTTCAACTACATCTCGGCGTATACGATGCTGGAGCGTCACCTGTTCGTCAGCTCGGAAGGGGCGAACATCGATCAGACGCGGGCGGTCAGCCAGGGGATGTGCTTCGTGGTAGCGCAGGGGAAGGACGGGCACCAGGAGCTGTACGATTACTCCGGGCACCAGCGGGGGTGGGAGGTGATCACGCGCGGCGTGGAGCAGGAGTTCATCCATCTGCCGCACCTGATGGACTTCTCGCTGGAGCTGGCGCGGGACACGGTGGCGCTGGCCGCATGCAAGCCGCTGAAGGCGACTGACGATGAGGTGGTGGTGGTGACGGACCCGCACTACAACGCGCTGGTCTGCCACGAGGTGGTGGGCCACCCGACGGAGCTTGACCGGGCGCTGAAGTTTGAGACGGGGTACGCTGGCCGCTCCTGGTTTCTGCGCGACGTGAAGGAGAACCAGATCGGCAAGCGGGTGGGGTCCGACCTGGTGACGGCGTTCAGCGACCCCACGATCGACGGGTTCGGGCACTACATGTACGACGACGAGGGGACGCCGGCGCGCCGGGTGTACCACTTCGATAAGGGGATATTCGGCGGCTTCTCCAACAGCCGTCAGACGGCGGCGATCATGGGGCTGGAGCCGAACGGCCACTACAAGGCGACGGACGCCTCGCTGGTGCCGCTGATCAGGATGTCGAACACGGCGTTCGCGCCGGGAGACCGCGACCCACACGACATAATACGGGAGGTGGAGAAGGGCTACTACGTGGTGGGCCATCGCATACCGTCTATCGCCGAGTCGCGGGAGAACTTCCGCATCACGGCGATGAAGGTGTACGAGATCAAGAACGGGGAGATTGGGGAGATGTTCCGCGATGGGGGGCTGATGAGCGATACGCGGGACTACTTCCTGAACGTGGACGCGGTGGGGAACGACTTCCGGCTGTTCGCGATACCGAACTGCGGCAAGGGGCAGCCGATGCAGACGAAGCGTATGAGTAACGGCGGCCCGACGATGCGGAGCCGGGCGCGGCTGACGGGGGTATAGACTCATGATCCCACTATCCGAGCTTGAGAAGGCCGTACGTGAGGGGCTCGCCTACCTGAAGGCGCAGGAGGACGTGGAGGAGGGGGAGGTCTACGTCGCATCCAACGGGGTGCTGCTGGCGCGGCTGAACTACACCTCGCATATCCCCTGCAACGGCGTCGAGGAGCCGAAATCGGTGGAGAACTACGGCGTCGGCGTGCAGGCCGTGTTCAAGGCTGACGGGGAGAAGGTGCGGCGCATCGGCTTCGGCTCGGAGACTTCCGATATCAGCGTCGAGGGTGTGAGGTCGGCGCTGGAGAAGGCGCGTAGGGGCGCTGTGGCCGACCCCGAGTTTTACACGCTGGTACGGCCCGCGGCGGAGCAGCGAACGCTGAACAGCTACCACGACCCGAGGGTGCTGGATATCCGGGACGCCGACCTGGTGGACGCCGGCTGGCGGGTGGTGAACGGGGCGTTGCGGGTGTTTCAGACGTCGGAGTCGCTGGGGAACCTGGTGGAGAGGCCGGAGAAGCTGGGCGAGCTGGGGCTCATCGTCAGCGGCGACGTGACGATCCTCCAGGAGCGGATGGCGATCGCCTCCTACGCCATGCCGGAGGTGCAGACGGACGAGTCGGCGGCAATCATGTCGTTCATCACCTCGATGGTGGAGCGGGAGGGCTCCAAGGGGAGCGGCTATGAGGCGACGACGCGGCTGGACGGGTTCACGGACGGGGCGGGGCGGGAGGCGGCGCAGGCCGCTATCGCCACCATCGGCGGGGTGAGGCTGCCCAGCGGTGATTATCGCGTGGTGTTCGGTCGCCAGGCGACGATGGAGATCATGCACTACATCGTGCTGCCGGGCCTGAGCACGGGGATGTTCTACGCGGTGGGGTCGCCGTTCATGGGCCAGATGGGCCAGCAGGTGGCCTCGACCAAATTCAACATCCACGATGACGGCGCCGCGCCGGGGCTGGTGGGGAGCAAGGGGATAACCTGCGAGGGGCTGCCCACGGGCCGCACGGACCTGATCGTGGATGGCAAGCTGGTGGGGCTGCTCTCCAACCACTACGAGACGCAGCGGCTGATGAGCGATCCGAAGGCGAAGGAGAAGCTGGGAGTGGACCCGAAGGAGAACGCCTCGGCGTTTGTGCCAAGGAACGGGTTTCGGTTCGCCCGCGGGGGAGGCCGACACTTCGACGCCCAGCCGGGCATCCACCCGACGAACATCCTCCTCCCCGGCGAGGTCGAGTCCACGGAGTCGATGTGCCGCCTGGTGGGCGATGGGATCTACATCGGGCGTATCTGGTACACGTACCCTGTGAACGGCCTGCGGGCGGGCGACTTCACGGGCACGGTGGTCGGCGACTCCTACATCATCCGTGATGGCAAACTGGCGGAGCCGCTCAAGCCGAACACGCTACGCATAACTGAGAACATCCGCAACGTGCTCAACGGCGTCATCGGTGTGTCCAAGGAGGGGAAGCCGACGCTGGTGTGGGCGGCGGACGAGATCGTGTACGCGCCGGAGATGGCGGTGGAGAAGGTGCATCTGGACTCCATCGGCGAGTATATGGAGACGCTGTAGGGCTTCAGGCGGTGGCCGACTTCTTCTCGCCCAGGTAGCGGTCGATAGCGGCGGCGGTGCGCTTGGCGTCGGCCAGGGCGGTGACGACGAGGTCGGCGCCGCGGACGCTATCGCCGGCGGCGAAGACGCCCGGGCGGCTGGTCTGGCCGGTCTCCTCAGTGGCTATCGTCCCCCAGTCGGTCGCTTTCAGGTCGGGTGTCGTCTGGAACAGCAGCTTCTCGACCTTGTAGCCGATGGCGATGACAACGGTGTCGGCCTCCAGTTCGAAATCTGAGGCGATAACCGGAACGGGCCGCGGGCGGCCTGATTCGTCGGGCTCGCCAAGCTCCACGCGCTGGAACCGGACGGCCTTGATATGGGCGCTGTCGTCGCCGACGAAGCGGATGGGGACGGTTAGGTAGTGGAAGAGGACGCCTTCCTCCTGGGCGTGGCGGCGCTCCTCCTCGCGTCCGCCCATCTCAGTCTCGCTGCGGCGGTAGGCGCAGACCACCTCTCGGGCGCCGATGCGCAGGGCCGAGCGGACGCAGTCCATCGCGGTGTCGCCGCCGCCGATCACCACCACGCGCTTGCCGCTTTCTATGGGTTGGCGGAGGTGGCTGGGCAGCTCCTCCGGCGGCAGGTTGGCGCGGACGAGGAACTCCGTGGCCATGTATACGCCTTCGAGGTCCTCGCCGGGGACGTTTAGCCGGTTACCCTGGCCAGCGCCTTGGCCCAGGAATACGGCTTCGAAGCCCTGGTCGAACAGCTCGTCGATAGTCACGTCGTAGCCCACGCGGACGTTGTACGCGAACTGGACGCCCAACTGGTGTAGGTAGTCGACCTGGTCGTCGATGTGGCGTTTGTCCATCTTGAAGCCCGGTATGCCGTAGCGGAGGACGCCGCCTGGCCTTGGCCAGGCCTCGAACAGCTTGACCCCGTGGCCAAGGAGCGCCAACTGCTCGGCGACGGCCAGGCCGGCGGGCCCGGAGCCGACTATGGCCGCTCGCTTACCGGTGGGCGGTGGCAGCTGGGGGATGGGCCGCCCGCCCATCGCCTGCTGCTGGTCGGCGATGAACGCCTCCAGCTTGCCGATAGCGACCGGGATCGCGACCTTTCCCACGACGCAGTCGCCCTCGCAGAGGGCCTCCTGGGGGCATAGGCGTCCGCACATGTCGGGCGCGGGGTTGGTGGCGCGGAACACCTCCGCCGCGCCCAGGACATCGCCCTCTTCCAGCTTGAGGAGGGCGCCGGGGATGTCGTTGTCTATAGGGCAGGCCTTGATGCAGGGGGCAGCGGGGCACTGGATGCAGCGGGTCGCCTCCAGCTGGGCGGTGGGTAGGTCGTACCCCAGGTACACCTCGTCCCAGTTCTTAACCCGCTCCTTGGGGTCCTGCTTGGGGACGGGCTGGAAGGGGATCTTAAGCCGCGCCTTGCGGTCTATCTGCATCTCGGTCCTCGCGGCCTCTGTCATCGCACTGTCTTGCCTACATCCATTCTATAGCTTAAGACGCGGGTAAGCGCCAGAGTATTGCGCGATCCGTGGCGATTGAGCCCGTCAGGCGCGTTCAGTGGGGGTGAAGCGGTGCTGCCAGAGGAGGCCGCGGCCGGGGGCGAACAGGAAGGCGAGGAAGAAGAAGCCGGTTGCGGTGAGGACGATTGCGGCGGAGGCGGAGACGTCGGCGTACCAGGCGATGTAGAGGCCGCTGAGGGCGGAGAGGGCGCCGACCAGCGCGCCGATCGCCATCATCGGGGGCAGACGCCGGGTGAGGAGCTGGGCGGTGGCTGGGGGCGCCACCAGCATCGCCAGGACGAGAACTATGCCCATCACCTGTAGGGCGATCACGACCGTGAGGCCGATGAGGGCCAGCAGGCCGTACTGCATAGCGGCCACGGGGACGCCGGTGGCGGCCGCCATTGAGGGGTCGTAGGCGGTGAACAGCAGCTCCTTGTAGAAGAGGGCGACGGCGAGGAGGATGAAGCCGCCCAGGCCGGCGGTGAGCCAGACGTCGGTCCAGCTTACCCCCAGGACGTTGCCGAAGACGAAGCTGAACAGGTCGACGACGTAGCCGCTCTGTGTGCTGACGATGAGGATGCCAAGGGCGAAACCCGAAATGAATACGATACCGATGGCGGTATCGTAGCGGACGGTGCCGCGGTGGGCGATGAAGCCGATGGAGAGGGCGGTCAGGAGGGCGGCTATGGCGCCGCCCAGATGCAGGTTGAAGCCCAGCGCGAAGGCGATGGCGACTCCGCCGAAGCTGGCGTGGGGGAGAGCGTCGCCGATGAACGCCATCCCCTTGAGGATGACGAAGCTGCCGACGACGGCCGCCACCACGCTAACCAAAACGGCGGCGATGAGGGCGCGCTGCATGAACTCAAACGTCCAGGGCTCGCGCAGGAGATCCAGCAGCTCGCTCATGGGCCGACGAGTGTCCTTTCACCGCCTGGCAGGACGAGGAGGTGGCGCTGGAAGGCAGCGGCCAGGAGCTGCTCCGTGAACACCTCGCTCGGCCGGCCGAAGGCGATCACCTTGCGGTTGAGGAGGACAGCGTGGTCGAAGTTGGCGGCCACGCAGGAGAGGTCATGGGTGGCGACGAACAGGGTCTTGTCTTCTCTACGTAGCTCCTCTAGGAGGCGGAGGAGGTCGTGCTGGGCGGTGGCGTCCAGGCCGGCCAGCGGCTCGTCCAGTAGGACGAGGTCGGCCTCCTGGGCCAGCGCCCGCGCGATCAGCATCTTTCTCTGCTCACCTCCCGACAGCTCGCCGATGAGCCGTTTCGCCAGGTGCGCCAGGTGGACGCGCTCCAGGGCGGCCGTGGCGATCTCGCGGTCTCTGCGTCCCGGCCGACGGATGAGGCCTACACGGCCGTAGCGGCCCATGAGGACTGCGTCCGCAACGGTGATCGGGAAGCTCCAGTCCACCAGCTCTGACTGCGGCATATACCCTATGTGGCCGCGGCCCGACCTTCCCGGCGGGCCGGAGATGCTCACCTCTCCCTGCCAGGGCTTGTGCAGGCCGAGCATCACCCGCAGGAGGGTTGACTTGCCGGAGCCGTTGGGCCCGACTAGTCCGGCCAGGCAGCCGCGCTCTACGGAGAAGGTGACATCCTCCAGGGCGACGTGTCCGTTGTAGCCGGCGCTGAGGTTACGCACCTCCACCGCGGGGGCGAAGGTCGGTGAGTTATCAGGCATGGGCGTCATACTCCCAAACAGCGGGCGATCTCGTCCGCGTTGAATCGCATTAGGTCGATGTAGGTGGGCGCGTCGTCGTTCAGGGCGTCGCTGTAAATTGCGCAGACCTCAACGCCGAGGTCGGCGGCGACCTGATTAAGGACGCTGGACTCGGCGCCCAGCTGGGGCTCCTCGAACACCGCCGCGATGCCGAACTCATCGATCGTTTGCACCAGTTCCGCGATGTCCGCAGCGCTGGGCTCCTGGCCGGGGCTCACCGATACGACTGCCGCTACCTCAAAGCCAATGTAATCGGCCAGGTAGCCGAACGCATCGTGAGTCGTCACCAGCTTGCGCCGCTCCGGCGGCAGGGCGGACAGTTTATCCCGGACGTACTCGTCCAGCTCATCAAGACGGGTGAGGTAGCCCTGGTAGTTCTGCTCGTACTTCGCGGCGCCCTCGGGGTCGGTCTCCGTGAGGGCGTCGCGGATGATGCGAGCGTACACGCGGGCGTTATCTACGCTCAGCCATAGGTGGGGGTCAGTGTCGCGTAGGGTGGCGCCCGCCGCCGCAGCCTCCTGGGCGAGTTCTATGAGGGAGGCGGCGTTGGGCAGATTGGGCTCAATGACGTTGAGGATGCCAGGTTCCAGATCGAAGCCGTTGGCGAAGGCGAGGTTCGCCTCCGTGACGCGCCGCACATCTTGGGGTGTGGGTTCGTAGGTGTGGGGGTCGGCCCCGGACGGCAGCAAAGAAGAGACCTCCACGAGATCGCCGCCGACCTGGTGTACGAAGTCTGCGAACAGGGGCAGGCTGACCACTACTTGAAGGCGGCCGTCGTCCTCGCTCGCCCGGCTACCGCCGCAGGCGGCGAGCGCGAGGGCGGCGAGGAGGGCGGCGGCGATGGCGGTGCGGCGGAGCAAGGGCGGGCGTTGCCTCACGCTCTGGCGGCCACGGCTACGGGGCTGCGACAGGCGGCGCAGCGGCCGTAAAACTCCAGCCAGTGGCCTTCGATCTCGTACTCCGTGGCCGCCGCCAGCTCCCGTACCAGATCTCCGACGGCGCACTCGTCCAAGTCCCGGGCGTTGCCGCAAGAGACGCAGACCAGGTGGTGGTGATGGCCGCGGCGGCTGACGCGGTAGTGCAGGCTGCCGTCGTCCAGGAGGACGCGGCAGACGACATCGAGGTCTGTGAGGAGGCGCATGGTGCGGAAGACGGTGGCGCGGCCTACGGCGCGGGCCTGGCGGAGTACGTCTTCCACGGAGAAGTGGCCGCTCTGGGCGAGCACGGAGGCGATGACGGCCACGCGCGAGGGGGTGATCCTGTGATCGAGCGCCTCCAGCTTGCGGATGACGGATTCAAGTTCAGACATGACAGTGATACTTGGTATCAGTGAGACTTAGTATCGTCTGTAGCCGTACGATTGTCAAGCGGTAGAGCAGTGAAAAGCGGCTGTACTATTGCTCGAATTCAGCGAGCAGGAACATCTGTCCCGGCTCCCGCGCGTCGGCGTGCTCGATGCTGACGCCAATGGCGAGCGGCAGCTCAGGTAGGTCTCCCAGGTCCATTGTGAGCTGGCCGATGCCGTCCCAGGTCTGGAAGCTGCCGGCTTCATAGCTGTGATCCTGGGTCAGGAACCATACCTTGTATTCCTGTCCCTCTTGCAGGGCAGGCAGGTTGTTACAGAGTAGTGCGCCTGTCCCGGCGGAGCTGCTCCACTGGTAGACAGCACCAGCCGAGGTGGTGTGGTCGGTGGCGTCAAGCCTCACCTGCTGGACATCGGGAGCGGCGAGAATCGCCATAAGCTGGCGTTGCTCATTCAGTATCTCGCCGGCGTCCTCGACCTGGGCCTCTAGCTGGTCGTTCTCGTCGCGCAGGTCGTTTACTTCCGCCTGCAGGAAGAATGCGAAGGTGAGGGAGGCAACGGCCGCGGTGGTTACTATGCCGGCCCCGACCGGCCACAGGCTGCGCAGCAGTTGCATGAGTTTGGGTACGCCGAGGCGCTCCCCTCGTTCGGTCTCGGCGAGGATGCGGTTGCGGAGCGATGCGGGAGCGCGCTGGAAGGCGGTAGAGAGGGCGATGGCGGCTGCTGCCTGCTGGGCTTCGTTGAGGGATGACCAGCAGCGCACACAGTCGGCCACATGCTCTTCCAAACGGGCGGCCTCATCGGCTTCGGCGGCGCCCAGGGCGTAGGCGTCCAGCAGCTGCCCGACCTGCTCGCAGTCCATCAGATTCGCTCCGACCTCATCTCGGGCGCCAGCGCCGCCCGCAGTTTCTGCATTCCCAGCCGGATACGGGTCTTGACTGTGCCCAGGGGTTGGTCCAGCCGGTCAGATATCTCCTGCTGGGTAAGCCCGCCGAAGTATGCTAGCTCAATGACCTGGCGCTGCTCCGGGGGGAGCTCCGTCAGGGAGGCGCGGACGGTGCGGGCCTGCTCGGCCAGCTGGGCGTTAAGCGCCGGATCGTTAGCTTCTCCGGCCGGGAATTCCCGTTCTTGCTCCTCCGGGGAGGCCGTCTCGTGACGCAGTCGGCGGCCGCGGGACCGTATCTCGTCCACGGCGCGGTTGCGGGTCACGGAGATCAGCCAGGTGAGGAAGCGGCCGCGCTCGGCCACGTAGCTTTCGGGCTTCCGCCACAGGCGTACGAATATCTCCTGGGAGATGTCCTGTGCCAGGTGAGCATCTCGCAGGACCCGCAGAGCGGTTGAGTACACTAGATCACCGTACCTGTCGAATATCGCCTCAAAGGCGTGCTTGTCCTTTTGGAAGAGCCGCCGCATGAGCTCTTCGTCACCAAGCTGCTTGTAGTCCGAGTCACTATACGATACGTTCACGTGCGCCTTGCCAGATTTGTTCCCTACCGATGGGAGCTACCGATTCAGGATTCATTCTACACGGCGAAACCTGGCTCATGCACCCAACGTTAATTACACTGGGGCAGGTGAAAAGGAGGTCTCTGTGTTTCGTCCTTTGCCAGTTAGTCTTTCGGCGTTCATTCTTTCGCTGGCGATAGTCACCGCCGCCTGCGGCGGTGGTTCGGGCGAGTCCAGCGCTACGGCGACGGCTACGATGGCTCCGCCTACGCCGCAGGTGGACAATACGCCCGACGATAAGGAGCCGCTGTACGCGCCGGACGTGGTGGAGGAGCTGACGCCATCGGTTGTGCACATCCTCAGCGAGGCGGCCACCCTGGACGTATTCGGACAGGTCACGCCGACGCGGGGGGTGGGTACTGGTTTCATCATCGATGAGGAGGGACATATCGTAACCAACAACCACGTCATCACGGTGGACGGTGGCCAGCCGGCCCAGCAGATCACCGTCACCCTAAGCGATGGTCGCCAATTCCAGGCGCGCATCGTCGGGCGGGATCCGCCAAGCGACCTGGCGGTGCTCCAGATCGATGCCGATGGCCTGACGCCGGTGGAGCTCGGCAGCTCCGAAGCGCTCCAGGTGGGCGATGACGTACTGGCCATAGGTAACGCCCTTGACCTCCCCGGCGGGCCGACGGTGACGAAGGGGGTGGTCAGCGCCAAGGGACGATTGATCCAGCAGGACGGCATAACGATCCCGGACGTGATCCAGACGGATGCGGCTATCAACCCCGGGAACTCCGGTGGGCCTCTGGTGAACAGGTTCGGCCAGGTTGTGGGAATCACCACCGCCGTGATCCGCGGTGATGCCGAGGGGATCGGC
The DNA here is from genome assembly GCA_022564695.1 of Chloroflexota bacterium. GTDB lineage: Bacteria > Chloroflexota > Dehalococcoidia > SM23-28-2 > RBG-16-64-32 > JADFNQ01. The sequence continues at coordinate 31,114 of JADFKX010000004.1, forward strand.
CTGGTGATCTCCATCGATAGCGCACGGCCCATAGTAGAGGAGCTGATCGAAGAGGGGCAGGTGAAGCGAGGCTTGCTGGGCGTGACCATCACGGAGATTACGCCGTCTCTGGCCGAAAGCTTTGGCCTGGCGGTGGACCGCGGCATCGGTTTGCGGGACGTGTCTGATGGCGGCCCCGCCGATGAGGCCGGCCTCCAGCCCGGGGACATCATCGTTGAACTGGGGGGTGAGGAGATTAGCAACTCGGGTGACCTGTTCAACGTGCTGGCAGAGAACCGGGCCGGAGACACGGTCACCGTGGAGTTCTATCGCGATGGCAGCCTGGAGAGGGCTGAGATCACGCTGGGCTAGCGCATGATATAGTGGATTCCAGCATGCGCTACGTGGATGCGCTGAAGAGGACCCTGGAGGTGAAGTCGCCGCCGCGGCGTATCGTTTCGCTGGTGCCAAGCCTGACGGAGGCGTTGTTCGCGTTCGGTCTGGACAAGGTGATCGTGGGCGTCACCACCTTCTGCGTGGAGCCGAAGGAGGCCGTCGCCACCAAGCCAAAGGTGGGCGGGACAAAGACCCTGAAAGTAGACCAGGTGCTGGCGCTCCAGCCGGATCTGGTGGTGGTCAGCGCCGAGGAGAACCGCAAGGAGGACATCCAGGCGCTGGTTCGCGAGGGGCTGAACGTGTTCGTGACGTTGCCCGAGACGGTGCCCGACGCCATCGACCTGATGGAGCAGCTGGCGGAGATGACGGGCGCCGGCGCCGCTAGCGGGCGCATCGTAAAGGCGGCGAGACGGGCGCTGGCCGAGGTACAGGCGAGAACCGACGGCCGAGAGCCTGTGCGTACGTTTTGTCCTATCTGGCGCAACCCCTGGATGACCATCGGTCCCCACACCTACATGCACGACTTCATCACGGTGTGCGGCGGCGTCAACGTGTTCGAATGGCGGCACGAGCGGTATCCGCGGGTAGAGCTGAGAGAGATGGCGGAGCGCGACCCTGAGGTGGTATTGTTGCCGGACGAGCCGTACCGCTTCGGGGCCAAGCACGTGCCGGAGATCGCCGCCTTCCGGGACGTCCACGCGGTGCGCGAGCGTCGTATCTATTTATTGGAGGGTAAGCATCTGTCCTGGTACGGGCCGCGGATAGTGGAAAGCCTGCGTTATGTGTGCGGGCTGATCGAGAGGAACGGCGCTTGAGAGGCTTGCCGGTTGGGAGTATCCTATAGATTGGAGCGTATGAGTTCTGCGCTCCGAGGTGAAAGATAGATGAAAGCTATAAAGACGGTAGCTCTTCTCGCTCTACTATCGGCTATATTTCTGGTCGTTGGGTTTCTCCTGGCCGGGGTGACGGGGCTCATTGTAGCCATCGTCGGGGCCTTGGCTATGAACTTCTTCTCCTACTGGTCATCGGACAAGCTGGTGTTGAGGTTAACGGGCGCGCGGGAGGTGACGCCGGATCAGGAGCCGCACCTGCACCGCATCGTCGATGAGGTGTCGGCGATGGCGGGGATGCCCAAGCCGAAGGTCTACATAATGCAGAACGACGCGCCCAACGCCTTCGCTACCGGGCGCAACGCCACACACGCGGCTATAGCGGTCACCACCGGCATCATGCGCATCCTGGACGACCGCGAGCTGACGGCGGTGCTGGGTCACGAGCTGGCGCACATACGCAACCATGACATCCTGGTGAGCGCCATTGCGGTGACGATAGGGGCCGCGATCGGGTTCC